>JADLDF010000466.1 GCA_020846815.1 Gammaproteobacteria bacterium
GCATGAGCGCGTTCCAGTCGCTGCTGCTGCGCGATCGGGGCCTGACGATCGGCAGCTACGACAGCCGCTATGTGCTGCCGACCCGCCCGAGCGGCAACGACCCGGTGCTCGACGACCCGGCGATGGGGCTCTACACCCCCGGCTACGTCGTCGCGTTCAACGAGTACCTGCAGCGCGAGCTCGGCGTGCGCCAGAAGGAACGGTACGTCCCGATCGCCTTCACCGACGTCAACTTCCGCTGGGACTACGGCTCGGGTCCCGGCATCGTGCTGCCACGCAACGACACCACCGACCTCGCGATCGTGATGCGCCGCAACCCGAGCTTGCGCCTGTTCGTCGGCACCAGCTACTACGATCTCAACTCCACGCTCGGCGCCGCCGAGTACGCGCTCGCGCATTCGGCGATCCCGCGCGAGCGCCTGACGCTGCGGCCCTACGTGTCGGGCCACATGCCCTACATCGGCGAGCAGAGCGCGGCGGCACTGGCCGCGGACCTGCGCGCTTTCCTGCGCGGGCCGGCACCCGCTCCTGGCGGAGCACGCTGATGCGGCCATTGCGCGTCGCCGCGCTGCTGACGGCGGCGGCAGTCGCGCCGGATGCGGCGTCGGCCCAGACTGGCAGTGCCGAGCCGGTCCGCGCCATCGCCGCACCGACCGAGGTCGTCGACACGCTGGTGGAACCTGCTTCGGCGAGACGATCCATCGTGCTCGGCGGCCGGCGCATCGACTATCGTGCGAGCTGGTCGGAGACCGTGCTGAAGGACGCCGCCGGCGTGCCACAAGCGACGATCTCGGCGACGAGCTACGTCCGCGAAAACGCGAAGGATCGCGCGACACGGCCCGTCATGGTGTTCTTCAACGGCGGCCCGGGCGCCTCGTCCTCGCCGCTGCACTTCGAAGCCTTCGGCCCGCGCAAGCGCCCCTCGCGCAGCGCCGGACCCGACGCAGCGATGACGGACAATCCGGCGAGCCCCATCGACGTCGCCGACCTGCTGTTCGTCGACCCGGTCGGCACCGGCTTCAGCCGCGAGCTGCGCGCCGGCGGCGGCAAGCCGTACTGGAGCACCACGGGCGATCCGGCGTCCGTGCTGACGCTGATCCGCGACTGGCTGCGCGCGAATGGCCGCGAGCACTCGCCGCTGATCGTCACCGGCCAGAGTTACGGCGGCACCCGCGCCGCGCTGATGGCAAAGGACATGGCCGACCTGAACGTCGCCGCCCTGGTGCTGGTCGCGCCGGTGCTGGACTATTCGGCCGGCGCCAGCGCGCCCGGCAACGACAACCCGCAAGTCTTCAACCTGCCGACCATGGCGGTCGCCGCCTGGCATCACGGCAAAGTCGCGCGCGACGACCGCGACGTCGCCACCGTCTGGGAACAGGCCCGCGAGTTCGCGCAGGGCGAGTATCTGCGCGCGCTCGCGCTCGGCAACCGGCTGCCGCAGGCGGAAGCCGAGCGGCTCGCCGCGCGCATCGCCGCGCTGACCGGCCTGCCCGCCGCCGATGTGCTGGCGGCGAACCTGCGCATCGACTCGCAGACCTTCCTCGAAAGCCTGCTCGCGAGCGAAAACCGCGTAGTCGGCCGCCTCGACACCCGGGTCGCCGCAGCAAAGCCCGAGAAGCCGCTGAATCCCGACCGCCCGGCCGCGGCGAACGACCCCTCGCTTGGGTTAGGCCGCAGCAACGTGATCCGCTCGCCGCTGCTCGCGCGCTATTTCCGCGAGGAGATCGGCGTCCGCACCACCCGCGACTACTTCGGCCTGACACTCGACGTGAACTTCAACTTCGACTGGACCGCAACGCTCGCAGGCTCCCCCGCGAGCCCGCGCTTCTGGTTCACGACCACACCGAACCTCGCGAAGCTGCTGGGCGAGCAGCCGCGCGCGCGCCTGCTGGTCGTCGCCGGCTACTACGACCTCGCGGTGCCGCTGCTGTCCGTGCAGCACGCGCTGTCGCACGCAGGCCTGCCCGAGGATCGCGTCGAGCTGCTCGCGCTGCCCGGCAGCCACTCCCCCTACGACGACCCGGCGAGCCACGAGCGGCTCGCGGCGAAGCTGCGCGCGCTCGCGACCGAAGCCCAGCGGAAGTCCGAAGGCGCTGCGGATCACTGATCGAGCAACTCACTCCCAGCGTGCGACCTCGTCCGGCGACAGTAGTTGGAAGAAGGCCTCGCCGACCTGACCCTTCAACCGACCCGGCGCGCGGGCCTCCGGCCGCGGCGTGACGCGCTCGTGCGGCACCGCGGCCATCTGCTCGCCGGTTCCCTCCACCGCATGACCGAAGCCCCGCGAGTTGTCGATCAGCCGCCACCAGCTCACGCCGAGTCGATACCAGCGGATGCGCGGCAGCGCAGCCGCGATCGCCGGCGGGCAGGTCGCCGGATCGAAGATCGCCGGGAAGCGCGCCGCGTAGCAGCGCATCGCCTGCGCTTCCTGCTCGCCCGCGAGCTGCACGGCCTCGCCGCGCAGCTGCACGCCCTTGATCGCCGCCCAGTCGTCGACGTCGTCCTGGATCGTCGCCGCGACCCGCGGGTCCGCGGCGAGATTGCGCGCGTGCAGCGTGCCGGGCGCCGACAGGAAATAGAGGTGCGCACCGTCGCAGGCGTAGAACACTGCGGCGGCCGCGGCGCCCGCGGGGCCGGTCGTCGCGAGCGTCATCACGGCATGGCGTGCGAGGTAGTCGTGCAGGCTCATGCCGCAAGACGGTAGATCCGAGGTGTCCTTCTGTAAAGGACACCTTCCCCGACTGATTGGCACCGGTTCACCGAGTTGCCTCCCGTCGATCCAGATGACTAGTATTCTAACTAGTCTGTAATGCTGAGGATCCGAACATGAAAAGCTGGCCCGTACAGGACGCCAAGGCGCGCTTCAGCGAGTTCCTCCAGGCGAGCCTGAAGCACGGCCCGCAGATGGTCACGCTCCGCGGTTCGGAGGCCGCCGTGCTGGTGCCGGTCGAGGAATGGCGTCGCCTCAACGCCCGTGCACGAAGGGGATTGAAGAGCGTGCTGCTGTCGGCAGAAGCCCGTGGCGACCTAGACCTCGCTCCTCGCGGCCGGCTGCGCCGGCGTCCACCCGCCGAGCTGCCCTGATGGCCTACCTTCTGGATACGAACGTCGTATCGGAGCTGCGCAAGCGCAAACCCCATGGTTCGGTCGTGGCATGGGTGCAGAAGCTGCCGGAAACGTCGATGTTCCTCTCGGCCGTGACGCTCGGCGAGATCCAGGCAGGCATCGAACGGACTCGGGCCCTGGATCCCGCCAAGGCGGATGAACTGGAAAGCTGGCTGGACGACCTCGCTGCGACGAGCAGCGTGCTGCCCGCCGATGGCGCCGTGCTGCGCCGCTGGGCCCAGCTCACGCACGGCAAGACCAACCACCCTCTCGAGGATGCACTGATCGCAGCCACCGCCCTCGTTCACGACCTGACAGTCGCTACGCGCAACGTCGCCGACTTCGAGGCCTTCGGCGTCAGGCTGGTCAATCCGTTTTCGCTGCGCACCGGCGCGTCTTCGTAGATCGAGCCGGCATCTACCAACACAGGCACCCTTGCATAGCAGCATTGTTCTTGCGCTCTGAATCCCGAACGCGCAATTGCAAGCCGAAGCCTGGTAACTACGCCGGCCATCCCGCAAAGAATCCCCGTGCCGATGCCCGAGAATGACCGGACCGCCTCGACTCGTCCGGAGCACGCCGGCCATGAACTTTCGCATATCCACTCGCCTGTTGGGTTGCATCGCGACGCTCGGCCTCGCCTTCGCTGCAACCGCTGAGGCGGCCGATCCGCCCGCATCGTCGTTCCCCCGCGAATTCGGCTACGTGACGCTGAGGGACGGCACTCGCCTCGCCTACGTCGTCTACCTGCCTGCGGCCAAGGGAAAATTCCCGACGGTATTGCAGTACGAACCCTACGTCGGCGCGGGCAGCCCTCCCAGCGTGCAGTGGCTCTCGAACGGGTACGCCCTGGTGCTCGTGAACGTGAGGGGCACTGGCTGCTCGCAGGGCGAGTTGGATCTGTTCGGACCGAAAGAAGGACCAGACGGTGTCGAGGTCATCGACTGGATCGGGCGGCAGCCGTGGAGCAATCGCCGCGTCGGCATGATCGGCGGCTCATACCCGGGCCACACCCAGATCCTGGTCGCCGCGCAGCAGCCGACACTGTTGAAGGCCATCAGTCCTTCCGCGATCACCGCAAGCGTGTATGACGAGATCATCTACCCCGGTGGCATCTTCAACGTCGGTTTCGCATCGCGCTGGAGCTTGATGCATCAGCCTGGCGCGGAGGCCTTCGGGGTCAAGGCGCGCATCGGTTGGGGCGACACCGAATGCGCAGCCAACTACAAGAGCCACCCGCCGCCGACGCTGCTCGCGACCGGCCGCGCACATCCGTTCGACGACGAGTGGATGCGCACGCGTTCGCTCGGCTACTACGCCGCGCGCGTGAAGGTCCCGACGTACATTTCGCAGACCTGGCAGGACAACCAGACGCTCGTGACGGGCGCGACGGAGGTTTACCGGCAGCTCACGGTGCCGAAGCGACTCGCACTGTCGCCGGGCGGCCACGGCGCGATCTACGTCCAGCGCGCATTCCAGGACGATCTCGTGCGCTGGATGGACCGCTGGCTCAAGGGTTCCCGCAATGGCATCGAGAAAGAGCCGCCGGTCATGGTGTACTGGGAAATCGGTGCTTCGGGCACGCCCCCTGCGCCGAGCTGGGTGACACGGCACGACGCCTGGCCGGTGAAAGAAATGGCGGCACGCACGTTCTATCTCACCGGAGACGGCAAGCTGGTCGCGACGGCTCCGCCTGACGACGCTTCCCGACCCGCGACCCGGAGCTACACGTTCCCGTCCGGCGTCGAGCTGGTCGGCGACAATGCCCAGTTCGCGCTGCCACCGGATCCGACCGGCTCCCTCGAATGGACCAGTGAACCGCTCGGCGAAGACCTGACGATTCTCGGTTCGGCGGACCTGACGTTCTTCGTGTCGTCCGAGAATGTCGACACCGACTTCGTCATCGCCCTGCACGACATCTACCCGAACGGCGACGTGCAGTATCTGCAGCGCAGCTTTCTGCGCGCCTCGATGCGCCGGATCGATGAAGCCCGCTCGCGGCCCGACCATCTGCAACGCACCTACGACCGGACCGAGCCGCTGATTCCGGGCCAGGTCTACGAGATCCGCGTGATGCTGCCGCCCCTGGGTGCAGTGCTGCGCGCGGGACATCGGCTCGGCGTCGCTCTGCTCGCGCCCTCGGCGGTTCCGCAACCCGACTGGGGTTTGCTGCCGCTGGACCTGCCGGGCCGCAACACCGTGCATTTTTCGTCGCGGTATCCGTCGCGGGTCAGCATACCCGCGGCATCCGGACTACCCGTTCCAGGGCCGGAGCCGCGCTGCGGTACGCTGGCCTATCAACCATGCCGACGAGCTCCGCCCGCCACCCCGGGCGGCAGGTGAGATCAATGAAGATCCTCGCGCGCTGCCCGTACCTCGCCGTCGTATTGTTGCTGCTTGATATGCTCGGAGGCGCGCTCGCAGCTGCTGCAGGCTCTGACCCTGCCACACCGGAGATCACAACGTCTCCATCGGGCAAGCTGATTCCCGCGGCACGCGCCACGGCCAGCGTCGCGACGCCTGCGGGCGCGCTGCGCTACGTGGTCACCTGGGCGGAGTGGCCCGTGACCGATGCCGGCGGAACCGCCCACGCCACCATTTCCGCGCTGACCTACGAGCGCGCCGCGGGCCGCGGTGCCGCAACCCGCCCGTCATCTTCGCGTTCAACGGCGGGCCCGGCGCTGCCGGCACCGGGCTCGGCTTCGGCGTGCTCGCACCCCTGAAATACGTGACCCGCAACGGCGAGCGCGTCCTCGCCGAGAACCCCGACCCCCTGCTCGACGTCGCCGACCTCGTGATCATCGATACGCCGGGCTCGGGCTTCACCCGCGAGCTGCGCCCGGGGCGGCTACTCGCACCTGTACACGGCGACGTCCGACGCCGCGGCCACGGAGATGCTGATCCGTCGCTGGATCGCCGAACACGGGCGACAGGCATCGCCCGTATACATCGTCGGCGCTCGACGTGAGCGACATCCCGGGATCTGCGGGTGCGCCCGACAACGCGTTCGTCTTCGACTTCCCGACCATGGCCGTTGCCGCGCTCGAGCATCGCCGGATCGAGGCGGCGGGACGCAGCGCGCAGCAGGTGTACGACGCGGCCCGCGCCTTCGCGGAGACCGAATTGCTGACGGCGCTCGCGCAGGGTGCGGCGCTCCCCGCGGAGCGTCGCGCGAACCTCGCGCAGCGCATGGAGAACGAGGTGGTCGGCGAGTACCTGCTTAGCTTCGGCGTCCAGGCCAGCGAGCCCTACGTGGCACTCAACCTGAACATGAACCTAAACCTCGACTGGGCCTTCGGGTCGCGCGCGATCCAGGACACCGTGCGGCTCAACCCCACACCACGGATCGGCGCCCTGATGGCCCGGCGCGAGTCGCTGCGGCTGCTGCTGTTCGGCGGGCATTACGACCTCACGAGGACCGTTGCCGCCGCACAGAGCGCGATCACCCACGCCGGTGTCCCGATGGAGCGGGTCGAGATGATCGCCCTGCCCGGCCCGCACGCCCTCCATGCCGACGATGCGCTGCGCGCCTCGATGGCGCAGCGCATCCGCCAGTTTCTCGTCGCTGGCATCGCCACGCGTTGAGCGCGCGCAGGGGGCTGAAGAATGTACGGTGCCGTCAGTCGGGTCGCGTGCCCCGAAAGAACTCCCGCAGATCGCGCGCGAACTCCGCACGCACCGGCGCGTCCTCGTACATGGCGTGGCCGCCGGAGTAGCACTTGAAGCGGATCGATTCCCTCAACGGCGTCGGCAGACGCCGCTGAGTTTCCTCACCGAGCGCGCAAGGACGGAACGAATCGTAGAGTCCGCCGGCTACCAGCACGCGCAGGCTCGGGTTTTGCTTCGAGGCCTCCTCGGTCGCAGGCAGCGCAGGCCCAAGCCGCGGCGGCCCGCTGCCGGAGGCAATTGCGGCGTCGATCGCGGCGCGGCGGTCCTCGGCACTGACATCGGCCGTGGCGTAGTCCCAGCGAGCACCGACCGATTCCGGATAGCGCGCATCGGGAGAATAGGCATGCTCGAGCGGCTCCAGCCCGACATAGGGCAGCGCGATGCGGAAGCCGAGGTCGCGGCGCAGGTACCGCAGGATCGCTTCGCGCGCCGGTTGGTCCGGCGGTGCAGTACGGCGCAGGTCGAAGACATAGGCCTGCTGCCCACGGTCCGCGAGCAGCTGCGTGCGGAACTGGCGTGGCGGGATCTCGAGTCGACGGCGGTCGATCCTGTCCGCCGGCAGCCCCGTGAAGCGCACCAGGCCCGCGACGATCGCCTCGCGCTCGGCGTCGCTCAGCGCATCGAGCCGCTGCAGCGCGGGTGCGTAGCTTTCGCGAACCCAGGTCGAGGCAGCGCGCTGGACGGCGACGGGATCCGCCCCCAGCGCGGGATCGCTGCGGCCATGGAACAGCGCAGCAGCCGCCATGTCGACGACGCCGAGCGCGCGCCGCAACGGCGCCGGAACGTGTTCCGTATTCAGGCCCCAACCGCCGGAGATCAGGACGAGTCCGGCAACTCGCTTGCCCCGCGCCTGCAAGGCGTGAGCGACGCTGGCGGCACGCCCTGCACCCCAACTCTCGCCAACGAGGAAGACTGGCGCGTCCTCGGCATCGTGACTCAGCAGCCAGGCGCGAACGAACTCGGTAACCGAGGCGACATCGCCGCGCGTGCCATAGAACTGTGCCGCGTATTCGACCTTGGCCGGGCGGCTGAAGCCTGTGCCGATCGGATCGACCAGCACCAGATCGGCGGCGTCGAGCCAACTGTCGTCGTTATCGACCAGTGCAGCACCCTCGGCGCGCTTCGGCCCTGCGGTCGAGAAGTGCAGCAGCGTCGAATCCGCGCCTGGACCACCGTTCCAGACGAACGCGATCGGTCGCGGCGTTCCCGCCGACGGCAGACGGTAGGCGACGTAGCCCATGTAGCCCAGCGCCGCGCCGGTCTCGGCCTCGCGGATCGCGAGCCGGCCGATCTCGGCGGTGTAAGGCAGCGGCCGGCCAGACACGCGCGACTGGTGGCAGGTGACGATTGCGGATTCGCCGTCTTCGAAGGAACCGGCCAGGGCCGCGGCAGCTCCGCAGCGTGGCGAGCCCACCGTCGCCGCAGCGACCACGGTGGCAGCAGCCCCGGCCAGCACGGCGAGCGCACTCGCCGCCGCCCGCATCAGAAGGCCTTCGACACTGTGAAGCCGATCGTCCGCGGCTGCAGGAACAGCACGCTCGAGGTGCTGGTGCCGTTGCGGTTGTTCGCGGTCAGCACGCCTTCCTCGTCGGTGACGTTGCGGCCGTAGAGGTCGAACCGCCAGCCGCCCTCGATCTCGACGCCCGCGCGCAGGTCGACCTGCGTGTAGCTCGGCAGCTCGAAGCGCTGCGCATTGCGCGCCGCGCGTGCGCTGGAGTTCACGAAATCCGACATGCGCCCGCCGACGTACGAGACGTTGCCGCCGACGTAGCCCTCGGCACCCTGCCACAGCCCGAAGCGTTGTTCGACGCCGAGGTTGGCGGTGAATTTCGCGGAAGAGGGCAGGCGATCGCCATCGCGCCCGACCAGCACGTCGGCACCGCTGAGCGCCGGCAGGTTCTGCGCGAGCTCGGCGTCGAGGAACGTGGCATTGGCCGAAAACGCCAGGCCTTCGGTGGGGCGGTACTCGCCGGACAGCTCGAGGCCGCGGCTCTGTCCCTCGCCGCCGTTGGTGCGGTAGGTGAAGTTCGACGTCGAATCGGTGTTCTGCAGCTGCACGTCGCTCCAGTTGATCTGGAACAGCGCGGCATCGAAGCTGATGGTCCGGTCGGCGACGTAACCCTTGATGCCGAGCTCGTAGTTGATGACCGTGTCAGGATCGAACGAAGCCGGCACCGAGGGCAATCTCGCGTTCGGGCCGCCGGGGCGATAGCCGCTGGCGACGCGTGCGTAGGCCATCAGGTCCGGGTTGAACCGATAGGACGGCGAAACCGCGAAGGTGAACGAGTTGTCTTCCGACTTGTACACGGCGGCCGTCGACGTCGGGCCGAAGACCGGCCGGACCTGCGTCGTCGTGACCGTGAGGCCACCGCCGCTGCTCTGCTTGTTCTCGGCGTAGCGGACGCCGACCTGCAGGTCCCAGCGGTCGTTGGCGTGCCAGGTCGCGTCGGCGAACGCGGCGCGCTCCGTGTACTCCACCGGGCCCTTGCCGTCGTACGGCGTGTCGCGGAACGACGCGTCGGGCGCATACAGCAGCAAGGTCTGGTCGACCCCGCCCTCTTCCTTGGTATAGAACAGGCCGGCACGCCAGTCGACGCTGCCGACCTTGCCGCCGAGCCGCAACTCCTGCGAGCGCTTCTCGGTGCTGGCGATGTCGAGGATGGTCACCGCGGCGGTGGAATTCGGGCCGTAGCCGTAGAAGATCGGGATGAACGTGAAGACGCGCGAGACGTCGGTGACGTTGATGCCGGAGCTCTTGTTCCAGGACGAGATCGAAGTCAGCTGCACCGCGCCGAGGTCCCATTCGACCCGGCCGATGTACAGCTCCTGGTCGCCGACGTCGGACTGCGGCGCCGTGTCGATCTTGTTGCGCCCGAAGCGGGGCTGCCAGTTCGGCACCGCGCCGGTGTCGATCGGCAGCGACTGCACCGACGCGCCGAACTCCGCATCGCGCTTCTGGCGCAGCGCCGAGAGGGTGATCGACAGGTCGTCGATCGGCTTCCAGAGGAACGCCGCGCGGCCACCGTAGGTACGCGCGATGTTGACGTCGTCGGCGACGAAGCCGGCGCGGACATTGTCCATCCAGGCCGGATCCTCGCGATTGAAGCCGGACACCAGCAGCGCCGCGCGCTCCGAGAACAGCGGCAGGTTCACCGTACCGCGCGCATTCCAGCCACTCTTGCCGTCACTGACCGTCGACATGCCGGCCTCGATGCGCGCCGAGAAATCGTCGGTCGCCGGCTGCTTGGTGACGTACTTCAGCAGGCCACCGAGGCTGGCCGCGCCATAGAGCGTGCCCTGCGGTCCACGCAGCACCTCGATGCGCTCCAGCGTCGAAGGATCGAAATCGGGGAAGCGGCTGTTGCCGAGACCGCCCGAGATGGTCGCGCCGAACTGCACGTCGTCGATCAGTAGTGCGATGGTCGGGCTGTTCGAGCCGCCGGTCGTCACGCCGCGCAACGCGATCAAGTTGGTGCGGTTGCCACTGAACTGCAGGTTGGGGATGCGGGAGAAGAAGTCGGTGATGCTGACCAGGTTCTCCTTGGTCAGCGTTTCATCGCTCACGGCGGTAATCGATACCGGCACGTCGATCAGGCGCTCAGAGCGCTTCTGGGCGGTGACGATCACCTCCTCCAGCCGGGCATCGTCCGAAGCGTTCGCCGTGGCGGGCACCTGGGCGCTGGCGGGCGTGCCGCCCACGAGTAGCGCCGGAACCACAATCGCCTGGCCGATCAGAAGTCCGAGGGATTTCGTCATGACAACTCCGCTGTGTTCTCTTATCGGCGTGCGCGCGGGACGCGGTAGCCGTGATTCCCCAGCAGGAAAGTCTACGGCGTCGATCGGACTATTTATTTCGATCGCCGCCGGATGTTCCGGAGGCGTGCATGATTTATTCGCAAACCAGCACGATCGATGCAGCCTGCACCGGAGTCGGGCAATCGTGTTGCACCCATGCTACAGGCGTCGGCTCAGTGCCCAGTAGCCGAGCCCCACCACGGCCCAGCCCCCGACCAGCAGGTACGGCCGGACGTCGGCCTCGATGCCGATCACCCCGACCAGCAACGCCAGCACGACGCCCGCCCAGCCGATGGCCCGGACACTGCCGCGTGACCAGGAGAGCGCGGCACCAGCGGCGATGCCGGGGTGCCGGTCGACGATCCGCACGGCGCAGTACGAGCACGCCATGTACTTGATCATCGTCGGGATGTTCACGGCCAGCAGCAGGAACACCAGACTCGAGGGCATCAGCATCCCAGCCATGCCGCAGGCCCAGGCCAGCACGATCGCGACCTGCGGCGTGCCGAAGCGGTGGTGGACGCTGCCGACGATGGCCGGCAGCGCGCCGTTGCGACCCATCGCGAACAAGGCGCGCGAGAAGCCGATCGCGATCGCGTTGATCGACTTGAGGATCGAGACGGTCGCGGCACCAACGATCAGCGGCACCGCCAGCTCGCCGAGGGGCATGCGGGCCGCCTCAAGCAGCGGCGCCTGGCTGGCGGCGAGTGCCGTCGGGCCGAGCAGGCCGACCGTGACCCAGGCGACCGCGAGATAGACCACCGCCGTGAGCACGATCGCCAGCGCGATGCCGCGCGGCACGGTGCGCTTCGGGTCGCGGACCTCCTCGCCGATCTCGACCGCGGACTCGATGCTCAGGAACAGCGAGATCATCAGCGCGACGCAGGACAGCACCGCACCCCAGCCGGTGGCGAGCAGCGGACCGACCGTCGCCGACGAGACCAGCGGCAGGCCGGTGCCGATGAAGATCGCGAGAGCCGCGAGCAGAACCAGCATCAGCAGCGTCTGAGCGCGGGCGGCGACGTTCACGCCGACGTAGTTGAGCGCGAAGATGCCTGTGAGTATCAGCGCGATGGTCGGCTTCCGCGGCAGCGCGACCACCATCGACAGGTAGTCGAGCAGCACGACGGTGAGTATGGTCATGGCGCCTATGTTGCTGAGGATCCGCATCCACGCGACGAGGAAGCCCGCCAGCGGATGGATGAACTGCCGCGGCCACTCGTAAGACGCGCCGGACTTCGGCAGTGCCGAGGCGAGCCAGGCATAGGCGAGCGCGAACACCATCATCGGCAGCGCCGCCAGCAGCACCGCCACAAGCAGCCCGGAACCTGCAATCTTCGCCGCCGGTGCGAGCACCGAGAAGATCGAGACGCCGATCGCGGAGCCCGCACCGAGCATCACCACGCCGAGCAGGCCGACGTCGCCGCGCAGTTGCGGCGGCGACGCGGCGCCGGGTGCGCGCGGTTCGCTCACGGCGCGCCGTGCGTCCGGATTGCAGGCACCGGCGCGGGCGCGACCGCCATGCACTCCACCTCGACGGTCGCGCCGAGTGCAAGGCCGTCGACCCCGAAGGCACTGCGCGCCGGCAGCCGCTCGGGCGTGAAGTAGCCGACGTAGACGCGGTTGAACGCCGCCCACTGCGACATGTCGTCGAGCATCACCAGGCACTTGAACACGTCGTCGAGCGTCACGCCGGCGAGCTTCGCGGCTGCGGCGAGGTTGTCCATGGCCGCGCGGGCCTGCGCCTCGATGCCCGCCGGGATGCTGCCGTCGGGCGCCGCGCCGATCTGGCCGGAGAGGTAGACGACCTCGCCGACGCGCACGGCAGGCGAGAACGGCGCGCGCGACTCGGGGCGGCGGAAGAACTCGACCCGCGGCGCAGCGGACGAGGCTGGCGGCGACGGCGGCGGCACCGAGGCGCAGCCGGCAAGCATCGCTGCAGCCAGTGCAAGCGATGCGCGCCTCATGGCTGGCGCGGCGCCTGCACGGGCGGCGGCGAAGAGAACGGCCGAATGGCGAGCGCTTCGTAGATCTCGGACGGGTAATAGATCGTGCCGCCCTTCATCACCAGCCGCGCCCGCCGGATCTGCCGGAGGTCCTGCAGCGGGTCGCCGGGCAGCAGCATGAAGTCGGCGTACTTGCCGCGCTCGATCGTGCCGGTGTCGTGGTCGAGGCCGAGGTAGCGCGCCGCATCGAGCGTCGCCAGCCGCAGCGCCGTCGCCGGCGGGATCCCGGCCTTGGCGTACAGCTCGACTTCGCGGTGTACGGTGAAGCCGGTGCCGTCGTCGGTACCCGGCAGCAGCTGGATGCCTTTGTCGTGCAGCAGTTTCAGCACCTCGAGCACCTTGGCGAAGCCGCGCAGGTACTGCGCGTCCTCCTCGGCCGAGGCGAGTGGCACGAAGGTACGCTTGCGATAGCGCTGGTAGCCGATCGGCACGTGGTCGAGGTAGTCCGCGTCGCCATCGGCCACGCTACCGGCGCGGCTGGTCATCAGCCGCTCGAGGATCACGGCAGTGGTGTCGAGCGCGACGCCGCGGGACTTCATCAGCTCGACGGTGCGCCGCACGCGCGGGCTCGCGAGGTCGAGCGTGGCGCCGCGTGCCATGCCGGTGAGTCGCAGCAGGGTGCGCGTGTCCTCGCTGGGCTGCAGCAGCCAGCCGAGCATCAGCTGATTGACGTGCGCGATGTCGTCGTAGCCGTCGAGCACCGCCTGGTCGGGCGACATGAACGCCGGCACGTGGCCACTGACCTTGAGGCCGCGCGCGTGCGCACGCGCCGCGAGCCTGGCGACCCAATGGGGCGTCATGGAGTTGTAAATCTTGATTTGCCGATAGCCGCGGTCAGCGTACCAGTCGACCGCACGCAGCGCCTCCTCCTCACGCTCGGGGATCGTGCCGAGGCGCGCCGAGAACGGGCTGCGGCCCTCGATGAAACCGTTCGGCACGATGCGGGGACCGGCGATCTCGCCGGCCTCGATCCGCGGCATTAGGTCGAGCAGGAAATCGTTGACGTTGCCCTGGTCGCGCGTGCCGGTGACGCCGGCCGCGAGGTAAAACAGGCCGCTGCGCAGCGTGGCATGCGAGTGCATGTCGTGCAGGCCGGGCAGCAGCGTGCCGCCTTCGCCGTCGATGACCAACTCCCCGGGCGTCGACGCAGTGTCCTCGCCGAGCGGCAGCACGCCGACCACGCGCTCGCGCATCACGATCACGGTCGACGGTGCCGACAGCGTGCC
Organism: Gammaproteobacteria bacterium; assembly: GCA_020846815.1. Next base: position 13,802 of record JADLDF010000466.1, read on the forward strand.
GGCCGCAGGGTCGAATACGCGCACGTTGCGGATCCGCACGGGCACGTTGCCGCGGTGCGCGAGCTGCTGCTGCAGCGCGCGCACCGCCTCGACCTCGAGCTCGCTGCCGAGCTTCAGCAGCGCCGGCGCCTCGGCCTCGTAGCCTTCGCGCACCACCGCCGACTTGTCATCGAACTGCGCGAACAGGCGGCCCCTGTCGTCCAGCATCAGCAGCGCCGGCTCGAGCCCGATACCCTGCAGGCGGTAGATCGTGACCGGCACGGCAGCGCGGCCCTGGCCAATGCGCATCGCCCGCACCGTCTCGAGCCGCAGAGTCCCGGACGGCAGCACGTCCAGCCGCTGGCCCGGTGCCTTCAGCAGCGCCCGCGCATAGACACCGAGCGCCCACGGACTGTCGTCGTTGACGACGTAGAGCCGCGGCCGCGGCACGGCGACCTCGCCGCGATCCGCCTGGCTCACCCAGCTAGCACGGCCGTCGGCCCAGCGGAAGCGCTCTTCGACCGGCCCGCCCATCAGTGAAGTGCCGCTCACGGTCCATTCGAGCGGGATGCCAGCGCGGTCGAGCCGCAGCGTCTCGCGATGCTTCGGGCCACGGCCATTGTTGTCGACGTGGAAATCGACCTCGACCCGGTCCGCCTCGGTCGTGCCGATCACGTGGCCGACGTCCTCGCCGCCCTCGATGACGGTGAGCTTCTCGACCAAGGCCGCACTCGCGGCGCCGGGAGCGAGCAGCGCGACGGCGAGCAAGACCCTGGTTGGCATGGAACTGTTCGCCATAACGGCTCCTTTTCGCGCGAAAAAGGCTCGATCACTCGGGTCCGCGCAGCGTCGCCGGCGCGAACTCCATCTTGGCAACGGCATCACGCGGCAGAATCACATCGCGGATCCACTGCCGCACGGCCGACGAGTCTGTGATGTCGCCCGAGAATCGATTGCCAGACGCGGGTACCCATGCCTCGTTCTCACCTCGCGCACGCCCTTCGCGCACCATGCGCCCGAGCCGGATGACGGCGAGCCCGCTGGGCAGTTGGAAACCCATCGGCCAGCCGCCCGATCGACGATCGACGTGCGTCTCCGTACCGAGCAACGATACTCCGGGAAAGCGCATCATTTCGTCGACGAACGACAGACAGGCGCTGGCACATCCATAATCTGCGAGCACGTACACGCGACCCGGGAAGAGGCTCGCTGGCGCGGCAGCCGGCGCAGACCGACGCTTGATGGCCGGAACCATGATCACCAGCTGGCCGCCACTGGATACACGCTCGACCCGCGGCGGCCGAGTCGAAATCATTGGCGGATCAGGCGGCGTTACCGGTTGCTGGGTCTCACTGGCGAGCCCGCTGGGCGCATTCTGAGACTCGCCTGCCGGCGTAAAAACGACATTGGAGATTTCCAGCCGGGCGGTAGCGTAGTGGTCAGCGTATCCGGTGCCATAAAGCCCGCGAAGAAAGGCCATGAACCAGTTGTAGGTGCCGCCCGGATTGCCACGTACGTCGAGGACCACAAACGACTTCGATCGTAGACCCGGTGCCGCATCTATGAGCCTTTGGAAAGATTCCGCCTGGTCACGGCTCGACGGCATCATTGTGCCAATGCGCACCCAGGCTCCATCGTCACCGAATTCTTCGAGCGCGAGCGCCTGATCATCCAGCGTCGATACCGCAGCGCCCGTACGAACTGGTGCTCGATCGGGTCCCGCTGATAGGGCCGTCGGAACCGGTCGCCAGGTCAGGGCGAGGGATTCGCCAGAAACGACACATGTCCTGGGCAGCGAATAGAGGGGATTTCCGCGGTCCACGAACAGTTGGGGCGCAATCGCGGCGCGCGTCGTCTCGCGCCCGCGTGGGCCGCCGTAGAACTCCGCCAGACGGTCGAGCCATGACTCGATCGGTTCTCCATCGCAGGCACTCACTTGCGCACCGACGGTAACGTCCGCGATCGCCGATCGTGCGACGAGATAGCGCCCCGCACCATAGCGCAGGGAGAATCCCGGCCACTGCGCGGCATCCGACCCCACGCTGAAATACGCGCTGAAGTGGGCATCCTCGAACGCCGCGATGTAGTGCTGGAGCGCCGCCCGATAGCTGCCGAAATCCCGCACTTTCCCGGTGTCGTCGCCTGCGAAGCGAGCGGCGCGCGCGAGCCGCTTCTGCCACTGTGGATCACCTTCCGCGTAGACCGCGTAGATGTAATTGCGCTGAACCAGGTCGCGCAGGAACGCAATATCCGCAAGATAGAGACTGCGCCACGCTGCGTCCGCTGCGGTCCCTTGCGGACGAAGCGTTTGCGCGAGCTGCGCGAACGCGCTGGGAGCGAGTGCGCAGCACAGGATCGACAGCAAGAGCGTGCGCGCGAATGAATCGCGCATCAGGAGTCAACTCGCTCGTCGTGGGTGCGGACAGCGTCCGTCGAAGCGCTGGGCGTCGCGCGCCGATGGACATAGGCCGCAGCCGCGAGGTCCTGGACCACGTGGCCGAGCGACTTGTAGAGCGTGAGCTGGCGGTCGTGCTGGCGTCCGGGTACGCGGCCGAGCAGCACCTCGCCGATCTCGGCGGCGATGTGTGCGTCCGTGACGAGGCCTGCCTCGCGGGCCTTCAGGAACTCGGCCGCAGCCGCGAGCGCCGAGCGGCGGCTGTCGGCGACATAGCGGCTGGCGACGACCAGCGCATCGTCGACCTCGACGGGCCCGGGGAAGCTCGAGCCGACTGCATTGACGTGCGTGCCGGGCTCGAGCCACGCATGGCGCAGCACCGGCGTCGCCGAGCCCGTGGTCGTGCAGATCACGTCCGCCTGAGCGGCGGCGGCGGCGCCGTCGGCGACCGCGACGACCGGCCCGCTGCTCGCTGCGGCGAGCCGTTCGGCCAGCGCCGCGGCGCGCTCGGCGCTGCGACCCCAGATCACGACCCGCTCGAAGCGACGCACCAGGCGCAGTGCGTGGAAGTGTGCCTCGGCCTGGGTGCCGGTGCCGAAGATGGCGAGCACGCGCGCATCGCGGCGCGCCAGTGCGTCGGTCGCGACCGCGCTCGCGCAGGCGGTGCGGATCCGCGTGATCTCATGCGCATCGGCGAGGCACAGCGGCTCGCCACTGTCGCGCTCGAACAGCAGCACGCCGCCGCGATGGCGCGAGCGGCCGGGCCGCGCCTGGTCGTCGAACACGCTCAGCACCTTGGCACCGAAGCCGGCGCGCGCTGGCGCGACACCGTGCATCAGCGCAAACAGCTTGCCAGGCTCGAGCGGCGAGATGCTGCGCAGCGGCTGCTCGCGGCCCTCGGCGGTGAGCCCGGCCATGGCCTCGCGCACCGCGACGATGCAGCCCGGCCAGTCGAGCCAGCGCGCGACGTCCTCCGCTCCGTAGACCGCTACCTTGGTCATCTAACGCCGCCCGGCGATGAAGGCCCGCAGGTCCGCACCGAGCGCCGCGGCACTGGCATCGATCGAGTAGGCCATGTGCCCGCCCGGATACTCGCGCAGCCAGGTGCGCTCCGCGGGCCAGCCCGACTGCGTCGCCGCGTATTCGGCCGAGCCGATCGTGGTCTGCGTGTCGTGGTAGCCGGTGCCGAACATCACGCGAAAGCCCGGATGCCGATTCATCAGCAGCGCGATCGAATCGACGTAGGGCCAGTCGGAGAACGGCGTCTTGGCGCCCCAGTCCCAGTCGTCGAGACCACCGACCGGCGCCGCGAGCACATAGGGCTCGTCCCAGTCCACCTGCAGCGCGTTGCGCAGGTGGTCGTGGAACGCAGCCTCCAGCGCCTTGGGCAGCACGTTCGAGGGATCGGGGGCGGCGCCCTTGTCGGTCAGCGGCGCGGTGTAGCGCGAGTCGTTGCGGCCGAGCAGCAGACCCTGCGGCTTCAGCAGCTCGACGCGGTAGCGTTCCTTGGTGATCTTCAGGTCGTTCGCGACATACCAGGCCGCCGGGATGCCCGAGAACGCCTCGAGGCCGCGCGCGACGCGTTCGCGTTCGGCCTGCGGCAGCGTGTTGCCGCGATACAGCGCGGGCAGGTACTCGTCGCGCGCGAAGTCCCGCGAGGCCTGGATGAACTGCTCGAGCGTGCGCCCGCGGCGATCGACCTTGTCGAAGTGCCAGGCCGTGGCCGCCAGCGTCGGCAGCGAGACGACGTAGCTGATGATGTTCCGCGGCCGCTGCGAATACTCGACGATGTTGACCGCCTGACCGAACAGCACGATGCCGTCGAGCAGCAGCGGCTCGGGCAGGCTGGCGAGCTGCCGCCCGACCTCGACGGCGCGATGTGTGCCGTAGCTCTCGCCGAACACGAACTTCGGCGAAGCCAGACGATCGTGGCGGCGCAGCCAGGCGGCGATGAAGGCCGCGACCTGCTGGCCGTCGGCGACCACCGACCAGTAGTCCTTCGGATCCTTGCCCGGCGCGACCCGGCTGAAGCCCGTGCCCGCCGGGTCGATGAACACCAGGTCGGCAACGTCGAGCAGCGAATGCGGATTGTCCTGCAGGCTCCAGGTGAACGGCGTCGCCTGCGGATCTTCGGAAAAGCGCACGCGCCGCGGGCCGTACGAGCCCATGTGCAGGTAGGCCGAGGCGACGATCGGACCGCCGTTGAAGAAGAACATCACCGGCCGTCGCGCCGGTTCGACCCTGGCTCCGCCGACGCGCTCGGCCGTATAGGCGAAGGCGACCACGCGCGCACCGTGGCGTCCCTGCGCGTCGGCGACGTCGATGCCGTCGACGGTGGCGAGGTAGGCGACCCGCGTACCGTTGAAGCGTCCTTCGTGGCGCGTGACGACGGGCGCGCGCGCCGTGAAGGTCGCCGGGCCGGTGCCGAGGCGCGACGCGGGCGGCGCGGCGACCACCGCCTGCGATTGCCCCGCCGCATGCATCGGCATCAGCGCCGTGATCGCGAGCGCAGCCCCCGCCAGCCAGGCCGGCAGCGGCACACGGCCACGAATCCGGCCCATCGTCGTGGGTGTCGCTCGGGGAATCATGCTGCAATCGACCATACAGAACGCCACACCGCGCGGTTATGCCGTTTCCCCCATCGACCGGGGCCGCAGTGCATAAACATGCCGTGCCGCCGTGACGCCGCGCTTGCGTCTATCCCCCACCATGGCCGGCCGCGAGGCGCAGCGGGATCGCGGTCGTGGACTTCAGCTCCGTCAGCGTCACCGTCGACTGCACGTTCTGCACGCCGGGCAGCTTCAGCAGCGTCTTGAACATGAAGTTCTGGTACCAGTCCATCGACGGCGCGATGATCTTCATCATGATGTCCATCTCGCCGAAGATCGCATGGCACTCGAGGATCTCGGGCGTGAGCTCGACCTTGCGCAGGAACTCTTCGCGCTGCGGCTCGCTCAGCGTCGCCATCCGCAGGTAGGCGAAGATGTAGATGAAGGAGCCGAACTTCGCCGGGTCGACCAGCGCGACCTGGCGGCGGATGTAACCCTCTTCCTTCAGGCGCTGCAGACGGCGCCAGCACGGCGACTGCGACAGCCCCACGCGCTCGGCGAGTTCGCCCGAGGACAGCGAGCAGTCGCGCTGCAGCTGCTCGAGGATCCGCAGGTCGACTTTCGAAAGCTCTTCCGACATGCGGGAATCTTTATTCCGTCAACCCGGCGAATCAACACATTTCTTGCAGCCCGCCCCGGCCGGAGCCGGCACAATTCATGCGGCGGGGCGCAAAGAGCCGCGGAAATCGCATGGGTTTCGCCCGGACCCCCCTGCTAACCTGCCGGCCATGAACGGGGACCTGCCGATGGACATGACGCGAAGGGAATGGCTCGCCGTGGCCGGTGCGCTGCCGTTCGCCGGTCGCGCGCGAGCCAGCGCCCGCGGCGCCAACGCCGCCGCGCCGCAGGCCCTGCCGGACAAGGCCGCGTTCGCGCCGATGGAGCTGACCTATCTCGACTCCGGTTCGCAGCACCCGCTGCCGCTGGGCGCGAAGGCCGCGGCCGAGGCCTACCTCGCCTCGCGCAGCTTCACGGCCGCAGCGCCCAAGTTCGAGCTCGACCCGCAGGGCGCGATCGCGCGCTTCGCGCGCCTCGTCAACGCCGATCCGGACGAGCTGACCTTCGTGCAGAGCACGACCACCGGCGAGCAGATGGTGCTGCGCGCTCTCGGCATTCCCGAGTCCGGCGGCCACATCGTCACCGACACCCTGCACTTTTTCGGCAGCCTGCCGCTCTACGAGGAGATGGCGCGCCAGGGCGTGAAGGTGACCTGGCTGCGGCCCCGCGACGGCCGGATCGAGCTCGACGAGCTGCGCCGCGCGATCGTGCCCGGCACGCGGCTGGTCGCGCTGTCGCTGGTGTCCACGATCAACGGCTTTCAGCACGACCTCAAGGCCGTCTGCGAAATCGCGCACGCCGTGGGCGCGCTGGTGTTCGCCGACATCATCCACGCCGCCGGCTGCGTGCCGCTCGACCTGCACGACAGCGGCGTCGATTTCGCCTCGACCGCGAGCTACAAGTGGCTGATGGGCGACTTCGGCCTCGGCTTCCTGTACGTGCGCAAGGATGTGCAGCCGACGCTGCGCCGCGCGTTCTACGGCTACTACGGCATCGGCCGCTTCCAGAGCCATGTCTATCCGCTCGACCCGCCCGGCACGACCATCGCCGACTACGCCTTCCGCGACGACGCCGACGGCGCGTTCGCGCTCGGCACCCATTCGCACGCGACCATCGCGATCCTGAACCACTCGCTCGACTACATCCAGGCCCTCGGCGTCGAGCGCATCCAGGCCCACGCCCAGCCGCTGATCGCGCGCCTCAAGGAAGAGCTGCCGAAGCTCGGCTACCCGCTGATGACGCCGCTCGACACCCGCACGCCGATGGTCACCTGCGTACTCGCCAACGCCGCCAAGACGCTCAAGCCACGGCTGCGCGCCGCGAAGCTGCAGATCACGACCTCGGCCAACCGCTTCCGCGTCTCGGTCTCGGTGTTCAACGACATGGCGGACATCGAGCGGCTGCTCGCGGTGCTCGGGCGGGCTTGAGACTGCGACGCATCCGGCTCGTCGGATATGCGCGTGACGATGGCCGTTCCCGGTCGGACAATCGGGTGGCCCCCGAAGATTGATCGTCGCGGGCTCCCACAGATTCGGACGTGCGGATTTCTCGCATCCGGCTCTTTGATCTAAAGATTCGCTGCGCGAGCATGAATGCTGTGAACGCTGCGGATCGGGAGCAAGGGATAGCGCTGCAGGAGCTGCCGAAACCGCGGCCACAGCATATGCGCACGATGATTGCGACGGTTCAACCACTTGCACCAAGCGCTCCGTCATCCGTAGAAAGCGCTTCGGTGCTCGGGCATTGCCGGTCACGCCATAGTACGCGTAGTGTCCTCGTAGCTTGCGATTGATCGCTTGGTGCTGCGCCGCCCGCAAGGCCCGCGCCCCAAGACATAGCGATCGAGCGCGAGCTCGGTGATGTTGCCTGAGCCCTCCGGCGAGCCATGGAGCTCACGGCACAGCGCGGATCGCAGTCTCAATGCCTGCAGGACTCCATCCCGGCCGCGGCCGGATCGTGCTCCCACTGCCAGGCGTCGACCGTCTCGCCGCGCGGCAGGTAGCGGATCGACTGGTCACGCCCGTCACGCCGCACCTGCAGCTCGAGCTCGCGCGCCTGCTCGCCCTGGATGCCGTCCTGGCCGACGGGGCGCAGGATCTCGTCGCCGTTGCGCAGGCCGGCACGCTCGGCGGCGGAGCCGGCGATCAGGCCGCGGACGATCCGCGGCTGCTCGGTCAGCACCTTGGGCTCGAAGCCGAGCTCGTAGCGGCGCAGCGGGGTGCGGGTGCGGCGGAAGCAGGGGCCGAAGGCATCGGGCTCCGGGACCTGCCATTCGCCGGCGAGCATGCCGCGGAACTGCTGCACCGCGGCTTCGCCGAGCTCGGCGCGCAGCAACGCCTCCCAGTCGGCGAGCGCGAGCTTCGCGCCGCCGCGTTCGCGGCGGCGCAGTTCGAACACCAGGTCGTCGAGCGAACGGCGGCCGCTGCTGTGACGGCGCAGCGCCTGGTCGAGGATCACGAAATAGAACGAGCCGCGGTCGTAGGGAATCGTGCGGATCCGCGTGTCCTCCCAGAAGCGCAGCGGCACCTGGGCATAGGGCGCGCCGCCGAGTGCATTGGTGAAGTAACGGCCGGCGTGGTAGTTGACGTCGTCGAGGAAGCGCTGCGCGTCGATCAGACGGAAGCGCCGGGGCAGCACGCGCTGGTAGAACACGGCGAGGCCTTCCGCGAACCACTGCGAAGCGAGGCCGGGCGGGTTCACGATGTAGGGCGAGCGCGTGTGGAACATCTCGTGCGCGAGCGTCAGCCGGAAGTCCTCGACGTCGAGGCCGGTGTCGAA
>JADLDF010000467.1 GCA_020846815.1 Gammaproteobacteria bacterium
CGATCGCATAGACGAGCCGGTGCAGCTCCTGCCAGCGACGGCCGAGTCGCCGCATCATCGATTGCGTCGACGTCGCCGCGAGCGGCAGCATCAGCACGAATGCGGTGAAGCCCACCGTGACGAACGGACGCTCGACCACGTCGGAGATCATCGACGAGAGGTCGAACCACTGGTCGAGCCACAACCAGGTGGTGAAGTGCAGCGTGCCGTAGAAGAACGCGTAGAGCCCGAGCATGCGCCGCAACCGCAGCAGCCACGGCCAGCCCAGCAGGCGACGCAGCGGGGTGACCGACAGCGTGAGGCACAGCATCACCAGCGTCCAGGTGCCGGTGGAACGCGTGACGAACTCGACCGGATTGGCGCTCAGCGCGTCGGCATAGCCGAGCGCGACCAGGCGCAGCAGCGGCAAGAGCGCCGCGGCGAAGACCAGCGCGCGCACGACGGCGACCGCGCGCCGCGAGGGCTGTGCCAACGACGACGCCGCAGGCGGACGCGTGGATGCGACGGCCACGCGCGAGCGCGCCTCAATAGGCCTTGCGGAGGTCCATGCCGGCATACAACGACGCCACCTGCTCGGCGTAGCCGTTGAACATCAGCGTCGGGCGCTTGCGCTGCAGGAAACCGTCCTCGCCGATGCGGCGCTCGGTTGCCTGCGACCATCGCGGGTGGCTCACCTGCGGATTGACGTTGGAGTAGAAGCCGTACTCCTGCGGCGCAGCGAGGTTCCAGCTCGTCTGCGGCTGCTTCTCGACGAAGCGGATCCGGACCAGCGACTTGCCGCTCTTGAAGCCGTACTTCCAGGGCACGACGATGCGCACCGGCGCGCCGTTCTGCTTCGGAAGCACCTCGCCGTAGAGCCCCAGCGTGAGCAGCGTCAGCGCATGCGCGGCCTCGTCGATCCGCAGTCCCTCGACGTAGGGCCAGGCCAGCACCGACGATCGCAGCCCCGGCATCTGCCCGGCGTCGGCAAGCGTGACGAATTCGACGTACTTCGCCTTGGCCGTCGGCTCGACGCGCTTCATCAGCTCGGCGAACGGGTAACCGACCCAGGGGATCACCATCGACCAGCCCTCGACGCAGCGCATCCGGTAGACCCGCTCCTCGAGCGGCGCGAGCTTGAGCAACTCGTCGACGTCGAACACGCGCGGTCGCGCGACCTCGCCTTCGACGGCCACCGTCCACGGGCGCAGCCGCAGCGAGCCCGCGTAGCTGGCCGGGTCGTCCTTGTCGGTGCCGAACTCGTAGAAATTGTTGTAGCCGGTGACGTCCTTGTAAGGCGTCGGCCGCTCCATCGTCGACAGCGTGCTCGGTCGCCCCTGCAGGCGCGCCGCGCCGGACGGCCGCGCCGGGTCGTCCGCGGGTGCGGCACCATGGACGAGGCCCGACGCAGACCAGGTGGCGAGGCCGGCGGCTGCGGCCTTCAGCACCGAGCGGCGATTCTCGTGGAGGATGCGAGGGGTGATGTCCGACGGCTGCGGATCGGCTGCGGACCGGATGCGAACCAGCATGGCAGGCTCCTTTCGGCCCGTGGGTCGCCGGACCGTATGCGCACCTTACCCGCGGCCGGCGCCGCGCGCCACGTCGGCGCTGTGCCCGACGCGTGCGTCGATCGTCTCCCGGGCGCGCGCGTCGATCGGCGCGTCAGCGCAGGCCGGCGATGTAGTCGGAGACGGCCTTGATCTCGCGATCGGAGAGCCGGTCGGCGACCGCGGTCATCACGGCGCTGTTGCGGCGCTCGCCCTGGCGGAACGCGACCAGTTGCGCCTCGGTGTACTCGGCGAACTGGCCCTGCAGTCGCGGATACTGCGCAGGGATGCCCGCGCCGCTCGGGCCGTGGCAACCGGCGCAGGCAGGCACGCCCTTCGAGGCGACGCCGCCGCGATAGATGCGCTGCCCGAGCTCGACCATGTCCTTGTTCTTGGCGGCCGAGGGCTTGAGCTTCTGCGACTCGAACCATGCCGCCACGCTGCGGATGTCGGCGTCGGAGAGCATCGCGGCGAAGCCCGCCATGACGGCATTGGCGCGTTCGGCTTCCTTCGCGCCTGCCTTCACCTTGAAGTTCGACAGCTGCTTGGCGAGATAGTCGGCGTGCTGCGCTGCCAGCTTCGGATTGACCGGCGTGGTGCTGTTGCCGTCGGCCGCGTGACAGGCCGCGCAGACTTCCTGCGCGATCTGCGCGCCGCGCTTGAGGTCGGGGCGGGCGGGTTCGCCACCGGCTGCCGGCGCCTGCGCGAAGGCACTGCCGACAAGCACGAAGGTGGAGGCGACGACTGCGGCAAACGGTCTGGCTCGGAGCATGGGGCAAACCCAGGAAACGGCGGGCCGCGGGACGCGCCCGGTACAAACCACGGATTGTACAATAGGCTCCCAGGCGCGGTCATTCCGATCGTCGCATCGGATCGAGCTTCGCTGCCGTGGCCTCTGTCCTCCTGACCGCCCGGTTCGCCACCACCGTCGCGAAGCTGGCGCAGCTGCCCGAAGACGGCGCAGCTCCCGAAATCGCGTTCGTCGGCCGCTCGAACGCCGGCAAGTCCTCGGCGATCAATGCCCTGTGCCAGCAGCGGCGCCTCGCCTTCGCCAGCAAGACGCCCGGGCGCACCCAGGCGCTGAACTACTTCGCGCTCGGCCCCGGCCAGCTGCCGCCCCGCGCGTTCATCGTCGACACGCCCGGCTACGGCTTCGCGACCGCGCCGATCGAGGTCAAGCGCGCCTGGGACCAGCTCGCGGGACGGTACCTGTCGCAGCGGCGGGCGCTGGCCGGCGTCGTGCTGGTGCTCGACATCCGCCGCGGCCTCACCGATCTGGACCGCACGCTGCTCGCGTGGATGCAGCCCGACGTGCCGCTGCTGGTGCTGCTCACCAAGTCGGACAAGCTCGGGCAGGCGCAGCG
>JADLDF010000468.1 GCA_020846815.1 Gammaproteobacteria bacterium
TCAAGGCACATCCGCCGCGCGACTGGTCGATCGAGCGCCGCCGCGAGTACTTCGACTGGGCGCGCTCGGTCGTCGACGAGATCCGCGGCACCAATGCGCACCTGGAGCGCAAGTTCGACGACGTCTATCGGCTCAAGCCCTGAGCTCGGGCGCGGCCTGGCCCGCTGGCGGGCGCGCGCAGCAGCCGGTAGAGCGGCAGGGGCTGCGTGCCCGTGGCCGTGGCGAGCGCCTCGATGCTGCGCGGTTCGTCGCCGAGGGCATCGGCGACGCCGACCCGCGCTGCCGCGGCGACTGCGCCGGCCAGGATCCGCAGCCGCAGCAGCCAGAGCATCTGCTCGGCCGCCGGGCGCTGCTGGAACAGGGTTTCGAGCACGGTGTTCATCGATCCTCTGCGGCGGTCTGCCGTGGATCCTGCACCTTCTTTGCTCTGCTCGCCTCTCCGCCGTTCTGCCGTGCTGTTGCGAAACCGCTCTGCGGCTCCGCAGTTCGGCAGGCAGCCGACGGCTCTTCTGCTGCTCAACCGCTCAGGCGCCCTTCGAGGAAGCCGGCGAGCGCCTCGCCGGTATGCGTGCGCTTCGCGGCCGGGCGCCGCGCGAGCTCCTGCGGCGCGGCCTGGGCGACGACGCGCCCGCCCTGGTCGCCGGCTTCGGGGCCCATGTCGATGACCCAGTCGGCTTCGGCGATCACGTCGAGGTCGTGCTCGACCAGCACCACCGTGTTGCCGGCGTCGACCAGCCGGTGCAGCACGCGGATCAGCTTCTCGACGTCGGCCATGTGCAGGCCGACGGTCGGTTCGTCGAGCACGTAGAGGGTGTGCTTCGGCTTCTGGCGCAGCGGTGCGCGCAGGTCGGTGCGTACCTTCGCGAGCTCGGTCACGAGCTTGATGCGCTGCGCTTCGCCGCCCGACAGCGTCGGGCTCTGCTGGCCGAGCGTGAGATAGCCGAGACCGACGTCGACCAGCAGCGACAGCACGTGGTGCAGCGTCGCCTGGGCGCGGAAGAACCCGGCCGCCTCCTCGATGCTCATCGCCAGCACGTCGGCGATGCTGCGGTCGCGCCAGGTGACCTGCAGCGTCTCGGCGTTGAAGCGGCGGCCGCCGCAGGCGTCGCAGAGCAGCTTCACGTCCGGCAGGAAGCTCATCTCGATGGTGCGCAGGCCCTGGCCCTCGCAGGCCTCGCAGCGTCCGTCGCCGGTGTTGAACGAAAAGCGGCCTGCGCTCCAGCCGCGCATCCGCGCCTCGGCGGTGCCGGCGAACAGGCGCCGCACTTCATCCCAGATGCCGACATAGGTCGCGGGGCAGGAGCGCGGCGTCTTGCCGATCGGCGTCTGGTCGACTTCGAGCACGCGATCGACGTTCTGGAGGCCCTCGAGTGTGCGGCAGCCGATCAACGCAGGTCGCGCGCCGCGGCCCGCCGCGAGCTGCGCGCGCGCGTTGTCGTACAGCAGGTCGCGCGCCAGCGTCGACTTGCCCGAGCCCGAGACGCCGGTGACCACGGCCAGCCGGCCGAGCGGGAAGCGCGCCTCGACGTCCCGCAGGTTGTGCAGCGTCGCGCCGCCGAGGCGGATCGACGGTGTGCGCGGCTCGACCGGCCGGCGTGGCGCTGCGGGATGGCGCAGCGGCTCGCGCAGGAAGCGCCCCGTCAGCGAGTTTTCACTGGCGACCAGATCCTCGATGCGTCCCGCGGCGACGACCGTGCCGCCGCGCACGCCGGCGCCGGGACCGAGGTCGATGACATGGTCGGCACGGCGGATCGTGTCCTCGTCGTGCTCGACCACCACCAGGGTGTTGCGATGCGCGGCGAGCTCGGCGAGCGCATCGAGCAGGATGCGGTTGTCGCGCGGGTGCAGGCCGATGGTCGGCTCGTCGAGCACGTAGCAGACACCCTTGAGGTTCGAGCCGAGCTGCGCGGCGAGGCGGATGCGCTGCGCCTCGCCGCCGGACAGCGTCGGCGCAGCGCGGTCGAGCTGCAGGTAGCCGAGGCCGACGCGTTCGAGGAAGCCGAGGCGCGCGCGGAGCTCGGCGAGCAGGTCGCGGCCGATCGCGGCCTCGCGGCCGCTCAGCTTCAATTTGCCGAGAAAGACTGCGGCCCGCGACACGGACTCGGCCGTGAGCTGGCCGATCGAGCGGTCGCGGAAGCGCAGATGCCTCGCGACCGGGTTCAGCCGCTCGCCGTGACAGGCTTCGCAGACCGGCAACACCTCGCCGGGCTCGGCGGTGAACGTCGCTTCTTCGCCGGTCGACTCCTCGTCGAGCTCCGGGATCTCGAGGCCGGTGCCGTAGCAGGACTCGCACCAGCCGTGCTTGGAGTTGAACGACAGCAGCCGCGGATCGAGCTCGGCGAAGCTCGTGCCGCAGGCGGGACAGGCGCGCTTGGTCGAGAGCACGGTCGGCTGGCGCGCGCCGGCCGGCAGAGCGTGCACGATGCCCTTGCCGAACTCGAGCGCGGTCGTGAGCGCGCGGCGCAGCTCGCCCTCGGTCTTCGGCCCCACCTCAAGCGTCGCGACCGGCAGCTCGATGCTGTGCTCCTTGAAGCGGTCGAGCCGCGGCCAGGGCTTGACCGGCGTCGGCTCGCCGTCGACACGCAGCTGGCCGTAGCCCTTGCCCGCTGCCCATTTGGCGAGGTCGGTGTACAGGCCCTTGCGGGCCGTGACCAGCGGCGCGAGCAGCGTCAGCTTGCGGCCGCGATGCTGCTGCATCAGCCGCGCGAGGATCGCCTCGGGCGACTGCGGCTCGATCGGCACGTCGCAGTCGGGGCAGTACTGGGTGCCGAGCTTGACGTACAGCAGGCGCAGGAAATGATAGACCTCGGTCAGCGTCGCGACGGTGCTCTTGCGGCCGCCGCGGCTGGTGCGCTGCTCGATCGCAACCGTCGGCGGGATGCCGAAGATCGCATCGACCTCGGGCCGTGAGGCCGGCTGCACGAACTGGCGCGCATAGGCGTTCAGCGACTCCAGGTAACGTCGCTGGCCCTCGTTGAAGAGGATGTCGAACGCCAGCGTCGACTTGCCCGAGCCCGAGACGCCGGTCAGCACGGTGAACTTTTCGTGCGGAATCTCGACGTCGATGCTGCGCAGGTTGTGCTCGCGGGCGTTGTGGATCACGACGGCGTCGCGCCGTGCCGGCGCATCCTGCGCGACGGCCGCCGCGCTCGTAGCCCGTGCGGCTGCGCGCCGCGGCGCATCGGCGACCTGGCCGGTCAGCGCCCGCTGGTATTCGGCGAGCGCGCGCCCGGTGTGCGAGCGCGTATGGTGGGCGAGCTCGGCCGGCGTGCAGGCCGCGACCAGCCGGCCGCCGGCGTCGCCGCCCTCGGGCCCGAGGTCGATGACCCAGTCGCAGCTGCGGATCACATCGAGGTTGTGCTCGATGACCAGCAGCGAATGCCCGGCGGCCTGCAGCTTGCGGAATGCGCGCAGCAGGCGCGCGACGTCCTCGAAATGCAGGCCGGTGGTCGGCTCGTCGAACAGGAACAGCTTGCCGCGCGGGCCCTCGTGCGCCGCGGCGCCGCCCTGACCGGCGCCGGCTTCGGCGAGGTGGCCGGCGAGCTTCAGCCGCTGCGCCTCACCGCCCGAGAGCGTCGGCACCGGCTGGCCGAGTTCCAGGTAGTCGAGCCCGACGTCGGCGAGCGGCGCGAGCCGCGCGGCGAGGTCCGCGGCGTCGGCAAAGAAGTCGAGCGCCTCGGTGACGGTCATTTCCAGCACGTCGGCGATGCTGGCGCGCCGGCCGCCGCGTCCCGTGTACTGCACTTCGAGCGTCTCGGCACGATAGCGCCGGCCGTTGCAGTCGCCGCAGCGCAGGTAGACGTCGGACAGGAACTGCATTTCGACGTGCTCGAAGCCGTTGCCGCCGCAGGCGGGGCAGCGGCCGGTGCCCGAGTTGAAGCTGAAGGTGCCGGCGGTGTAGCCGCGCTCGCGGGCCTGCGGCAGCTTCGCGAAGCGCTCGCGGATCACGTCGAAGGCGCCGACGTAGCTCGCCGGGTTCGAGCGCGTGGTACGGCCGATCGGCGTCTGGTCGACCATGACCACGTCGTCGATGAGCTCCGCGCCGTGCAGCGAGGCATGGCGCCCGGGGGCGTCGGTCGGCTTGCCCTTGGTCTTGAGCAGCGCCGGGTGCAGCACGTCCTGCACCAGCGTCGACTTGCCCGAGCCCGAGACGCCGGTCACGCAGACCAGGCGGCCGAGCGGGATCTCGACGTCGATGCTCTGCAGATTGTGCTCGGCGGCACCGCGCAGCTCGATCCGGCCGGCGTCGGCGCGCGCGCGCGCGCCGGTGGCCACCGGCGCCAAGGCATCGGGCGGCATCTGCCGTCGTCCGGCGAGCCAGGCGCCGGTCAGCGAGCGCGGGTTCGCGCGCAGCGCCGCCGGCGTATCGAAGGCGACGATCTCGCCGCCGCGCTCGCCGGCGCCCGGACCCATGTCGAGGATCTGGTCGGCCTCGAGCATGATCTGCGGGTCGTGCTCGACCACGACCAGCGAATTGCCGGCGTCGCGCAGCCTGTGCATGACGTCGATGACCCGGCCCATGTCGCGCGGATGCAGGCCGATCGAGGGCTCGTCGAGCACGAACAGGGTGTTGACGAGCGAAGTGCCGAGCGCGGTCGTCAGGTTGATGCGCTGCACTTCGCCGCCCGAGAGGCTGCGCGACTGGCGATCGAGCGTCAGATAGCCGAGGCCGACGTCGACGAGATACGCGAGCCGCGTGCGGATCTCGGCGAGCAGCAGATCGGTCGCCTGGTCCATCGCGCCGGGCAGGCGCAGCGCGTCGATGAACGCCCGCGTGCGCTCGATCGGCAGCAGCATGATCTCGTGCAGGTTCAGCCCCGGCTCGCCGAGCCGCCAGAGCAGCGACTCGGGTTTCAGGCGCGCGCCGCCGCAGGCCTCGCAGAGCGAGTAGGCGCGGTAGCGCGACAAGAGCACGCGGATGTGCATCTTGTAGGCCCTGGACTCGAGCCACTCGAAGAACCGCTTGACGCCGTACCAGACGTCCTTGGCCCACTTGCCTTCGCCCTCGATGACCCAGCGGCGCTGCTCGGCGGTGAGCTCGCGCCAGGGCATATCCAGCGGGATGCCGCGACGCTTGCCGAGGCGCACGAGGTCGTCCTGGCACTCCTCGTAGGACTCGCTCTGCCAGGGGCGGATCGCGCCGCCGCGCAGCGTCTTCGATTCGTCCGGGATCACCAGCCCATAGTCGACGCCGATGATGCGGCCGAAGCCCTTGCAGGCCTCGCAGGCGCCGACCGGCGAGTTGAACGAGAACATGCTCGGCGTCGGCTCGCGATAGGCGATGTCGCAGTCGGCGCAGTGCAGCGTGGTCGAGTAGCGCCAGGTGTCGATCTGGCGCTCGGCACCGCTCGGCACGACGTGCACGTGCATGCGGCCGCGCCCGTGCTTCAGCGTCGCCTCGACCGCCTCGGCGAGCCGTGAGCGGTCGATGCCGTCGGCGCGCAGGCGGTCCTGGATGACGTCGAGCGATTTCCTGGTCGCGGCGTGGATGCGCGTATAGCCCTGCTTGGCGAGCAGCTCGCGCACCTCGGCTTCCTTGAAGTTCTTCGGGATCTCGACCGGGAAGCAGACCAGCAGCCGCGAGTCGCTCGCCGCCGCCGCCGCGCGCGTGATGACCTCGTCGCAGATCGATGCGGGGCTGTCGCGACGTACCGGCTTGCCGCAGCCGCGGCAGGACAGCCGCGCGCCGCGCGCGTACAGCAGCTTCAGATGGTCGTTGAGCTCGGTCATCGTGCCGACCGTGGAGCGCGAGGTGCGCACCGGGTTGGTCTGGTCGATCGCGATGGCCGGCGGGATGCCCTCGATGCGGTCGACGGCCGGCTTGTCCATGCGGTCGAGGAACTGGCGTGCGTACGGCGAGAAGGTCTCTACGTAGCGGCGCTGGCCCTCGGCGTAGAGCGTGTCGAAGACCAGCGAGGACTTGCCCGAGCCCGAGACGCCCGTGACGACGACCAGCTCGCTGGTCGGGATCTCGACGTCGAGATTCTTCAGGTTGTTCTGACGAGCGCCGCGGACGACGATCGTCTCACGGCGTTTGGAGCTCATGAGGCGCAGATCGGATGAAGAAGAGGGGGAGGGCGTCCGAAGAGGACGTGCCGCGTCGTGAGACCCACGATTGCGGACATCGTTCCGTGAGGTGATTTTACCGTCCCGCCGCAGGCGCGCCCAGCCCCGGTTCCAACCCGACCCCAATCCCGACTCCAGTTCGAGCCCCGGCCGTCGTCGCGTTCAGCGGGCTTTTAGCCCCTCCAGACGCAGACTCGCCACGGCCATCAGGGCTACCAGCGCCGCGATCACCCCGAAGGCTTCGCGGTAGCCCAGTGCGCCACCGCCCGCCGACGCGGCGATCGCGCCGATCAGCACCCCGCACAGCAGCTGGCCGACGCCGATGAAGATCGTCAGCAGCCCCTGCGCCGCCGCGCGTTCCCCGGCCGGTACGGCGGCCAGGAGGATGTAGCGCAACGGTGCACCGAGCAGGCCCGACAGGCCGATGCCCACGAGGGCGCCGGCCGCGACCAGCACCGGGCGCGTGGTCGGCAGCGCCGCCGCCAGCGCGCTGCCGCCGGCGAGCGCGAGCAGCGCGAACAGCACGATCGGCTTCGGGCCCGAGTGCTCGAGAAGGCGCCCGAACGCAGGTGAGCCGATCGTCAGTGCCAGCACCACGGGCAGCAGCACGTAGCTCGAGTCGTGGGCCGACATGCCGAGCGCACTGACCGCGAGATCCGGCAGGAACACCATGGCCGCTTCGCCGAGGCCCGCGCCGGCCGCGAACAGCACGGCGAGCCGGATCTGGCGCGAAGCGAACCACGAAAGCCGCAGTACCGGATCCGCGGCACGACGTTCGGCGGCCACGGTGGCGGCTGCGGCGAGGAGGCCCGCGAGCAGCAGACCCCAGACCGCCGGCTGCGCGACGCTCTGCGCGAGGCGCCGCGAGTCGATGCCGGAGAGGCCGAGCGCGACGGCACCGAGCGCGGTCGACAGCAGCAGCACCCCGGCCCAGTCGAAGGGCAGCGCCGTGGTGCGGCCGCTCGCCCCCGGCAGCACGCGCCAGCTCGCGAACATCAGCGCTGCCGCGATCGGCAGGTTCACGATGAACAGCCATTCCCAGCCGAAGCGCAGCAGCAGCGCCGCGACGAACGGGCCGAGCAGGAAGGCGACGCCGAACACCGCGCCGATGAGACCGAGTGCCCGGCCGCGGCGCTCGACGGGCAGGACGTCGCCGATCACGGCGCTCGCGACCGGAAAGATGCCGCCCGCGCCGAAGGCCTGGATGGCACGGCCGATCAGCACCTGCTCGAGCGAGCGCGCCGTCGCCACGCGCAGCGAGCCGACGGCGAACAGCGCCACGTCGAGGGTGTAGACCAGGCGGCGGCCGAGCCGGTCCGACAGCTTGGCCATCAGCGGCGTGCCGACGAGATTGAAGAGCACGTAGATCGTGAACACCCAGGAGATCGCCCGCTCGTCTGCGCCGAACTCGGCACGCATCGCGGGCAGCGCGGGGCCGACGATCGCGATGTCGAGGGCGCCCATCAACACCCCGACGAACAGCACGACGAGGATGCGGTTCGTGCCGGCGGCCGCCGGGGTCATCAGGCTGGCGGCGTCGGAGTCGGTCACGGCAGGGTCCGGTCGGAGTGGCGGCAGCTGCGGCGCAGGGTCGCGGATGGTCGGGGCCCGCGCAAGTGTGCGCGCTGGACGGACCGGACGCCGGGCGATGGTCCAAGCATCACGGCGTGCCACGTCCATGCTGTGGCCGCGGCGCTGGGGAGCATCGCCTGCGCAAAGCCGCGAGCCTTGCGTTCTGGCCACGACGCGGATCGGAGCTGCGCGAATCGGTGGGAACGCGCCGCATGTCATGCATGATCGCCGCCATGCGAGCGATGGACATCGTCCTGGTCGGAGCGGGCATCGCCGGACTCACCGCGGCCCGCGCGCTGCAGACCTTCGGCTTCCGCGTGCGCGTGTATGAACAGGCGCCGCGGCTCGCCGAGGTCGGCGCCGGCCTCACCGTGAGCCCCAATGCCACGCACGTGCTGAACGCGATCGGCCTGGAGCAGACGCTCGCCAGCATCGGCATGCGTCCCGAGCGTGGCGGCGTCAAGCACTGGCAGAGCGGTGAGCTCATGGTCGAGATCGCGCGCGGCCACGACATGCTCGCGCGTTACGGTGCCGCCTACTACCAGATCCACCGTGCCGACCTGCACGAAGCGCTGGCCGCCGCGGTCACGGCCCACGATCCGGCGGCCATCGTCCTCGGCCACACGTTCGAGTCGCTGCACGACGACGGCCGGCGCGTGCACCTGCGTTTCGCCAACGGCGCCACGGTCTCGGCCGACGTCGCCATCGGCTCCGACGGGCTGCGCTCCGCGGTGCGCGCGGCGCTGTTCGGCGCCGAGCAGCCGAAGTTCACCGGCTACATCGCCTATCGTGGCCTCGTGCCGGTGGCGAAGCTGCCGCCCGGCATCATCTGGCCGACCTCCTGCATCTCCACCGGCCCGCACCGCAGCTTCACGCGCTACCTGCTGCGCGGCGGCACGCTGGTGAATTTCGTCGGCCTGTGCGAGCGCGACGACTGGCGCGAGGAGGGCTGGTCGATCCCGGCCAGCGTCGAGGAAGTGCTCGCCGAGTATGCCGGCTGGTACGAGGACGTGCGGACCATCATCCGCAACACGCCGCCCGAGGGGCTGATCAAGTGGGCGCTGTTCGACCGCGAGCCGCTCGAGAGCTGGACGCTCGGGCGCGTGGCGCTGCTCGGCGATGCCGCCCACCCGATGCTGCCCTTCCTCGGCCAGGGCGCCGCCATGGGCATCGAG
Source organism: Gammaproteobacteria bacterium (assembly GCA_020846815.1). The sequence continues at coordinate 8,814 of JADLDF010000468.1, forward strand.
GATGCGATGGTACTCGCGCGCGCCTTCGCTGCCGCCGGGACGCTCGAGGAGGCGCTGCGGCGCTACGTCGAGGCGCGCCGCACGCGCACGACCTGGGTCATGCTGCAGTCGCGCGAGACGGCTCGGAACTATCATTCGGGGCGCGTGGAGAACTATCAGCCGGGCCGGCACGTCAGCGCCGAGTCGCTGGGCATCATGGCCTACAATCCGGCTGCCGTCCCCGTCTGACGCAGGCTTCCCGATCGCCGACTGCCGCCGGCGCCGGGGTCCTGTCGCCGGTTGCGTACGCGCCTGGCAGGGGACGCTTCGCCCGGTCCTGCCCACGGGCCTGGTGCTTACTCAGGTCAGCGTGAAGTTGGCGCTGTAATCCTTGATCGCCGCATTGATGACCTTGGCGGCGTGCGCGCGGCCATAGACGCGATCGATGCGCAGCGGGTTGCGTTCGCCCGGCACCAGCTTGTAGGTCAGGAAGTAGTGCTGCAGGCGCTCGACGAGCACTCCGGGCACTTCGTGCAGCTCCTTCGCCTTGCCCCAGACGTAATCGCCCTGCAGCACGGCGACGATCTTGTCGTCGGCCTCGCCCTTGTCGTTGAGCTGCAGGCCGCCGATCACGCAGGCGCGCAGGATGATCTCGTTGCGGGCGACCGGGCGCTCCGACAGCACGCAGATGTCGAGCGGATCACCGTCGCCGCGCTTGGCCGTGCGCGACAGCCGTGCGACGCCGGCGCCGCAGTAGGTGCGCGGGATGAAGCCGTAGAGCGCCGGCGGCTGCGACGAGGTGCGCTGCGGGCGGTCGACCTTGAGATAGCCGCTGGCCTTGTCGACCTCGTACTTCATGAGGTCGAACGGCGTGATCTCGATGTAGGCGTTGACGATCTGCGGGGCCTGCGGCCCGACGTCGATGCCATGCCAGGGATGCGGGCGGAAGAGGCTCACTTTCTCGGTCATCGGGACTCCAGGCAGGCCGGTTTGCGGCACTCGTTCACCGCGGTGGTGAACGAGCGGGGCCGCCGGTGCCGGCGAGCTTGGCGCGATGGTAATCGGCTGCGTGAGCCCAGTGCGAGACCATGGTCACGGCTGCCGCAGGACGCCGGAGCGCGGCTCGCCGGACGTGCAGGTCGCGGGGACCGAGCCCTGCCCGGGGCCGCCGCCAGGATCGGAGTCCGGCCGTGCAGCCGCCCGATGCTGGACGATCAGTTGGCGGAGGCGCGCATCTGCTGCGCGAGCTTGTCGAGCAGGCGGCCGAGCTGGGCTTGCTCCTCGCCGCTCCATTCCGCGAGCAGCTCGGTGACGATGCCGTGCCAGGCTTCGGCGAGCTTGCGGCGGGCGGCGTGGCCACGCGATGTCAGCTGCAGTTGCGAGGCGCGCGCGTCGGAAGAATCGTCCAGCTTCTGCACGTAGCCGTTGCGGACCACCGCTGCCACCTGGCGACTGATCGTCGAACGGTCGAGGCCGATCTCGGCGGCCAGGTTCGACATGCGCATCGGGCCGAGGCGATCGAGCGTGGCGAGGATGATGATGCCCGAACGGTCGACCTCGACGCCGGCTCGCCGGTGGATCAGGTCGAACGAACGCAATCGCGCCCAGTTGATCACGCTGCCGAGATGGCGGACGACGGCGTCGGAGTCCCGCAGGCCGGCTTCCTGGGCAGGTGCGGCTTCCGCGCGTGCCGTCATGCCGAGGGTTCGGGAGGAGCGTGCGCCGCCCTTGCCGCTGCGGGCGACGCGAAGCTGACTGCGCAGGCGTCGTGTCACGAGGGAGGATCGGGTGTTCACGGCATTCCCCTGTGTGGCTCCCGGCTTGCGGGCTACATGCAATATACGGACTGCCACGCGCGTCGCGGCAGCATGA
>JADLDF010000469.1 GCA_020846815.1 Gammaproteobacteria bacterium
CATCGTTCGAATCGAGGTTTCTTATGCGTCACAGACTCACCGGGCGTCAGCTCTCCCGCAACGCGCCGCACCGCCATGCGCTGCTGCGCAACATGAGCGTCTCGCTGCTCCGTCACGAGACCATCCGTACCACGCTGCCGAAGGCCAAGGAGCTGCGGCGGGTCGTCGAGCCGCTGATCACGCTCGGCAAGACGGACACCGACGCGCGCCGCCGCCTGGCGTTCTCGCGCCTGCGCGATGCCGCGGTCGTCGAGAAGCTGTTCACCGACCTCGGCCCGCGCTTCAAGGCGCGCGCCGGCGGCTACACCCGCATCCTGCGCATGATGCCGCGCGCGGGCGATTCGGCGCCGATGGCGCTGATGCAGCTGGTCGATCGGGTCGCTTCGGCCGAGGCGCCGGCCGCGGACGAGGCCCCGGCCAAGAAGCCGCGCCGCAAGGCCGCCAAGCCCGCCGCGGACGCCGCCGAAGGCGCTGCCGCGGCGAAGAAGCCGCGCCGCAGGAAGGCGGCGGCCTGACCCGACCCGCCCGTTCCCCACGACGGGGAAGGCCGGCGCGCCGCGAGGCCCGCCGGCCTTTTTGTATGTACGCCCGGCACGGGCGTGACCCTGGAACCGAGCGGCCGACAACGGCCGGCCCCCATCCTGATTTGCGAGCCTGCCCCGGCTTGACTTAACGTGATCGCTGCAGGGGGCGCCGCTCGTTGCCCTCAGCTCGATCACAAACAACAACCACGATCCAAGAGGGCGCAATGGGCATCGCATCCGAGTTCAAAGAATTCGCCATGAAGGGCAACGTCGTCGACATGGCGGTGGGCATCATCATCGGCACGGCATTCGGCAAGATCGTCTCGTCCTTCGTCGCCGACGTCGTGATGCCGCCGCTCGGCAAGACCGTCGGCGGCGTGAACTTCAGCGACTTAGGCACCAGCCTCGGCATCGGTGCCGACGGCCAGACCGAAGTGGTGCTGCGGTGGGGTGCCTTCCTGCAGACGGTCTTCGATTTCCTGATCATCGCGCTGGTGCTGTTCATCGCGCTCAAGGGCATCAACCGGCTGAAGGCCCCGCCACCGCCGCCCGCGGCCGCGCCGCCGCCCGCCAACGAGGTGCTGCTGGCCGAGATCCGCGACCTGCTGAAGGCGCAGCAGCAGCGCTGAGGTCCGACCCGTCCCGCGACCGCGTCGCTGCCAGCTGCCGCGGCGGCGCATAGCATGCTGCGTCGCGGGCGGCTGGTGCTGTCGGCGACGCGGCGTTCGAACACGGTTCGAACGCAACGTCGGGACGCGGCGTCGTTCGGCCCCGCCTTCCGGAGCTCAGGCGCTCAGGCGGGCAAAGGCGTCGCGCGTCAGGTTCTCGCAGCCGTCGGCGGTGACGACCAGGTCGTCCTCGATGCGGATGCCGCCGAAGGGGCGCAGCGCCTCGACGCGCGTCCAGTCGACGGTTGCGCCCAGCGGTCCCTGGCGCAGCGGCGCGAGCAGTGCGTCGATGAAATAGATTCCCGGCTCCATGGTCACCACGAAGCCCGGCTCGAGCACGCGCGTCAGCCGCAGCGCCGGATGGCCCGGCGGACGCGGAATCTCGCCGCCGTCGGATCCGGCCTGGGTGCCACCGACGTCGTGCACCTGCAGGCCGAGCAGGTGGCCGATGCCGTGCGGGAAGAAGCGCACGGCGATGTCCTGCTCGATGGCCTGCTGCGGCGTGCAGCGCAGCACTCCGGCCTCGACCAGCAGCGCGGCGATGCGCTCTACCGCGAGCAGATGGATCGCGCGCCAATCGGCTCCGGCACGCACTGCGGCACAGAGCCCGCGCTGCAGTGCGTCCATCGCCGCGATCATTGCGCCGAATCCCGAATCCGCGAACGACCAGGTACGCGTGATGTCGCTGCCGTAGCCGCGGCAGCTCGCACCCGCGTCGAGCAGCAGCGAGCGCAGTTCGGCGGGTGCACGGCGCCCGAGCTGCTGGTAGTGCAGCGTCGCGCCGGCCTCGTTCAGCGCGACGATCGCGTTGTACGGCAGCTCCTGCTCGCGCTGTCCGCAGGCGCTGAGGAAGGCCTGGTGGATCTCGAACTCGGAGGCGCCGGCGCGGAACGCGGCCTCGGCAGCGCGGTGACCGCGCACGCCGATGTCGTTCGCCTCGCGCAGGCAGGCGATCTCCCATGCCGTCTTGCGGGCCCGGTCGAAGTCGAGCCGGTGCCGCAGGTGCTCGGGATTGATGGCACCCGGTCCCCAGGCGAGCAGCTCGGGAAAGGGTTGGCCGATGTAGGCGACGCGGGCCAGCGAGGCGGGCAGCGCCGCGCGCACCGCTGCGCGCGAGCCGACGACGGCGACGTCGAATGCGTCGACCCAGGGCTCCGCTGGCAGCTCGGCGCTCCTGTGCCAGTAGTCCTGCGGCCTGTGGAAGATCAGCCGAGGCCGCCGGCCGGGTTCGAAGTGCAGGAACGAGCCGGCTGCATCGGCCAGCGGTACCCAGGCCTTGAAGGGCGGATGGGCATGGAACGGATAGTGCTGGTCGTCGAGGAACAGCGGCGGCGGTTCGCCGGCCTGCAGCAGCAGGCCGTCGTACCGGCAGGCGGCCAGCGCCGCCGCGGTGCGCCCGCTTATGTCTCGCAGATGGTCGGCAAACAGGGAAGCGGCATCGCATGGACTCACGGTTCGGCTCCGTTGACGTCGGAAATGCTGCGCGCGGGCGGCGCAACTGTCGTGGAATGGCGACGCCCGGAGTGTGACCCGTTTCAAATCGCTGCGTGAGACTCTACAATTCGCGCGCGATTCGCGTCGCCAGACAAACTAGCTAGGTTGTTTGAGTCTCTCAACGCTCTCTAATTTCTGGGGTATCCACATGAAGACCAAGCTCGCCCTCAGCGCCGTTCTCGCGGCGCTCGCGCTGACCGCCTGCGCCAAGCAGGAAGCCGCTGCTCCTGAGGCCGCTGCCGAGGCCGCCGCGCCGGCCGTCGAAGCCGCTGCCGATGCCGCCGGTGCCGCTGCCGACGCCGCGGGTGCCGCTGCCGATGCCGCTGGCGCCGCCGCGTCCGACGCCGCTGCCGCCGCCGGTGATGCCGCTGCCGCCGCTGGCGCTGCCGTGACCGACGCCGCTGCTGCTGCCGGCGATGCCGCCGCTGCCGCCACCGCGCCGGCGGAGACGAAGTAATTCTCGCCTGAGAGTTGCTGTCGCAGGAGCCTGAAGGCTCCACACGAGCCCGGGCACGGTGTCGGCGACACCGGTCCGGGCTTCGTTTTTTCCATTCCCGGCCGATCTGCTGAAGAGGCTGCCGGGATCGTGTGTCGCGCGGGACGGGCGCCGGGAGGAACGGCGTTGAACACTGGCCGGACTCGATCGTCGATCCACCCTGGCTCTGGCCCTGGTGCCGGTCCCGGTACGCGGGATGTGTCGTCATGACGGTCAGCGTGCGCGATGCGCGCAGCCTGCCGGCCGACCGGCGCTGGATCGAAAGCGTCTATCGCGACTACCTCGACGACCTGACGCCGCTCAATACGGGCATCTTCCCGGTCCTGGGCGAAGTCGGCCATACGGAGCCCGACCAGCTCACGCGCTGGTTCGCCGACTCTTCGGCCCACCTGCTGCTGATCCTCAAGTCGAACGTACCGGCCGGCTTCGCGATGGTCGGGCGCGGCGGCCCGGCTTTCGGCCGGGCGCCGGTGGACTACCGCATGGCGGAGTTCTTCATCGCACGGGCCTATCGGCGCCTGGGCGTGGGACGCTCGGCCGTGCCGCTGATCCTCGACCGCTTCGCCGGCCGGTGGGAGATCGTCGAATACCAGCGCAATCCGGGCGCCGTGAATTTCTGGCGGCGCGTGGTCGCGGCCTACACGCGCGGCGACTACCAGGAGCGCGTCGCCAACGGCGAGGTGCGCCAGAGCTTCGTCTCCGGCGGAGCGCGCCGGCCCGCGCCACCACCCGCGGCGCGCTGAGTGCACTCCGGGGGCCCGGCCGCAGTGCCGCGCTGCGCCGCGCGTGCGCCGTCGCAGGCAGCGGCTAGCCCGCTTTTCTCACCGCCGGCCTGATTTTCTGGTTTCTTGGCGGTGGTGCGGGCGCAGGTTGCAAGATACCGTGCGGACGACGCCGGAGCGATGCGGAGAGCATTTTTCAGCCACAGGTATC
>JADLDF010000470.1 GCA_020846815.1 Gammaproteobacteria bacterium
GCGAGCTCTTCACGCTGGCGGTGCTGTTCGTCGCGCTCGGCTCGGCGTGGACCTCGCACATGGCCGGGGTGTCGATGGCCGCCGGCGGCTTCCTCGCCGGCGTGATGCTCGCCGAAACCGAATACCGGCACCAGGTCGAATCGGTCATCAAGCCGTTCCGCGACATCCTGCTGGGCCTGCTCTTCATCACGATCGGCATGCTGCTCGACCTCGGGGCGCTGCGGCGCGAATTCGTATTGGTCGCCGCGCTGTGGCTCGCGCTGACGCTCGTCAAGGCGACCATCATGTCGTGCGTCGCGCGCGGCCACGGCGTGCCGTGGTTCAAATCGATCCGCGCGGCGATCGTGCTGTCGATCGGCGGCGAGTTCGGCATCGCGCTGCTCACCTTGCTGCTGCAGAAAGTCGAGCCACGCATCCTGGGAGTGATGCAGCCGCTGCTGGTCGCGATCGTGCTGTCGATGGTCACGAGCCCGCTGCTGCTGCGCAACAACCGCCGGCTCGCCCGCTTCGTGCTGCGCGAGCGCGATCCGCCCGCGCCCGCGTCCGCGGCGGCTCCACTCGACGACCCGGCGGCGGACGTGGCCCGCCGCGAGCACGTGATCCTCTGCGGCTTCGGCCGCGTCGGGCAGAACGTCGCCCGGGTGCTGGAATCGCAGGGCTTCGAGTACATCGCGCTGGACCTCGACCCGGCGCGCGTGCGCAATGCCCGGCAGGCCGGTGATCCGGTGATGTATGGCGACGCCTCGGATGCGGAGCTGCTGCGGCAGGTCGGGCTGGAGAATGCCAGCGCCGTCGTGATCACGTTCGCGAGTCCCGCGATCTCGCTGGGTATCGTGCGCTCCGTGCGCCTGCTGCGCACGGACGTGCCGATCCTGGTGCGCACGCAGGACGATACGCGCCTCAAGGAGCTCACCGACGCGGGCGCGACCGAAGTGGTCCCCGAGACCCTCGAGGCGAGCCTCATGCTGGTCTCGCACACCCTGATGCTCCTCAACGTGCCCGTGTCGCGCGTGGTGCGCACGATCGGGACGATCCGCAACAACCGCTATGCGACGCTGCGGAACATCTTCCGGCGCGACGATGCGCTGCCGATCGACGACAGCCACGTATACCGCGAAGAGCTGAAGTCGGTGGTCATGCCGCCGGGTGCCTGGGCCGTGGGCCACTCGATCGGCGAGGTGCGATCACGGGGTGCCGAGGTGACTTTCACCGGCGTGCGCCGTCAGGGCATCCTGGGTCGCGAGCCGGCGTCCGACATGCGGCTGCGTGAAGGCGACGTCGTCGTGCTCTACGGGCTGCCCGAGGCGCTCGAGCACGCGGAAGCCGTGCTGCTCGCGGGCTGAGACCGGCGTTCGAGGTCGCGTTCCGTGGCTTCGAGCACGTGGCGCTCGGCGGGCTGCGCGACGGCCCGGGCGCGCGCCAGTGCGGCGCGTGCCTCGGCGATGCAGCCGGATTCGCCGAGCAGGTGCGCGAGGTTGTTCCACGCTGCCGCGAAATCCGGCGCCAGATGCGTCGCGCGGCGCCAGGCGGCGAGCGCCTCGTCGCGCCGGCCCTCGCGGTAGCGGGAGTTGCCGAGAGCGAACCAGGCGAGAGGCTCCCGCGGCCAGCGTTCGACGGCGCCTTCCAGGCCCTGCGCAGCGATCGCCTGCCGGCCGACGAGCTCCAGGTCGGACATCGATTCCAGCCAGCGACGCGGTTCCGGCCGCGCCGGCCACTCGCCGGGGCGCAGGGCGACCAGGGCCCAGCGCTCGGCCCAGTTCCAGGAGCGCAGGAAAGCCCGCGACGACAGCCGCAGGCGCGCCCTGCGACCGGACCGCAACGTCACCGTCGCGTCGTCCAGACCGATGACCACGGCGTAATGCCAGCGCGGCAGCGACGGCAGGCCGAGGTTCTGCAGCACGAGCACGGGCCGGCCGGCGGCCACCTCGGCGGCGAGCGCGTCGAGCGTGCCGTCCACGAGCCAGGGGATGCGGCCGGCGGCGCGCGTCGCGGCGACCATCTCCACCTGGAAGCTGCCGCGCCGGTGCGGCACGTAGACCTGCGCGGCGAGTGCGTCGGGGTCGGCCGGGATGCCGGAGGCGCCGAGCAGCGTCGCGAGCGCGGCGGGCCCGCACTGGAATCGATGCTGCGGATGGAAGGGCGTGGCGTCGAGCGGCCCGGCTGCCTCCCGGACCCGGTCTGCGGGGCGGGGATCGCCGGCGAGCGCGGCGCCGGACAGCGTGCCGCAGCCGGCCAGGCCGCAGAGCGCGAGCAGCGCCGCGACCATGCGGATCGCGGCGCGGCAGCGGGAATGGCTCATCCGGCCCCGAGGCTTCAGACCTTCTTGAAAATGTCGATCACGCCGACCACCTCGAGGATGATCAGCACGACGAACACGACGCCGACCAGCGCGAAGCCGTCGCCGCCGGCAGGCGCCTGATCGATGCGCTCCACGAACGCCTGCAGTTCCGCGTCGGTCATCGCCTGCACGCGCCGATCCACCATTTCGGTGTCGACGCCCAGCCGCTCGAGCTGCGCGGCTACGTCGGCGCGCTGCAGAGTCGCCTGCAGCCGCTCGACCTGCACCGCGCGCGAGGCGGCAGCCAGCACGGCTGGTGTATCGACGATCTCGGCCTGGGCGTAGGGCAGCGAGGCCGGCACCAGTACGAGCGCGGCGGTCAGTGAGGTCAGGGCCCGGCGTACGGGGTTGGGTTTCATTCGCGAACTCCTCGATAGAGCAAGGCCGGAGGCGGTACCGGCACGGTCCAGGGCATTTCCCGCCAGCCGCCGCGCCGCGTCAAGCAGGCAGGTCACGGTGTCCTGCATTCAGCCGGCCGGTACGGCGCGCAGCGCACGCCGCAGGGCCTCGACCGCGCCACGGATCTCATCTTCGCTCGACACGAAGGGCGGGGCGAGCGCGAGCGTCTCGCCGGTGAAGCGCACCAGCAGCCCCTCGTCGAGCGCGCGCTCGAAGACCTGGAAGGCTTTGAGCGCCGGCTTGCCGGGCACGGGCGCGACGTCGATCGCCGCCGCGAGCCCGAGGTTGCGCACGTCGGTGACCTGCGGCTCGTCGCGCAGGCCGTGGATCGCCTCTTCGAGCACCGGCGCCAGGGCGCGCGCACGCGCGATCAGGCCGGCGGCCTCGATCTCGTCCAGCGTCGCGTGCGCGGCGGCGACCGCGAGCGGGTGGCCGGAATAGGTGTAGCCGTGGAAGAACTCGA
>JADLDF010000471.1 GCA_020846815.1 Gammaproteobacteria bacterium
GCCTCGGCAGCCGACACGCTGTCGCTGTTCGTCGGCGCCGACGGCGCGCTGCGCACCGCGGGCAGCAACGAGACGGGCTCGCTCGGCGACGGCACGACGACCGCGCGCGGCAGCTACGGCACGGTCGGCGGCGTGAGCACGGCGCTCACCGCCTCGGTCGGTGGCCGCTCTTTCGGCATCGCGCTGCGCGCCGACGGCCGGCTGCTCTCCTGGGGCGACAACACCGGCGACCAGCTCGGCAACAGCTCGCTGCCTGCGACCGGCACCAGCACCGCTACCGAGGTGCCGAGCTTCAGCGCCGGGCCCTGAGCGGTCGCGCCGGCCTCCGAGCCGCTGCCGTGGAGCTCACGGCGGCAGGCGTCGCACCGCGCTCAGCGCATCAGCTTGCCGGCCATGCCGAGGATGTCGTCGAGCGGATTGCCGTCGCCATCCAGATCGAGCATCGAAGCGAGACCGCCGGCACCGCCGCGGCCTGCGCCGCCACCGCCCAGCAGGCCACCGAGCACGTCGCCGAGTCCGCCGGCGCCGGCTGCGCCACCGAGACCGCCGGCCGCACGCGGCGCCATCGACGCGCCGGCACCGCCCTGCTGGCGCGCCATGTAACCCGCGGCGAGCATCGCGAGGATCGGCAGCATCTTCTTCAGCAGCGCCGGATCGAGACCGCTGCGGCCGGCCGCGTTCTGCGCGACCGCGCGACTGACGTCGCGCGAGCCGAAGATCTGGCCGAGCACGTCGTTGCCGCGGGCGACGTTGGTCGGCTGCGAACCGAGCACGTCGTCGAGCAGGCTGCCACCGCCGAGGCCGTTCAGCAGCTCGCCGAGACCACCGACACCGCTGGGCTGCGCCTGCGCTTGTTTCTTGAAGCCACCGAGGATCGCCGGCAGCAGCGCCGCGGCACCGGAAGCGGCCTGCGATTCGCTGACGCCGAGTTCACGGGCAATGGACTGCAATCCGCCCATCTGGTTGAGGATGTCCGTCAGCTGCATCGTGCTGCTCCTGGATCTGAAAGCTCGACCGCCGTACGCCACGCTGGCGCACGATTCCGGCGCGCTACAGATACCGCAACGCAATCGTCGCTGCAGCGCGACTTTGTCAAAATCAATGAACTCAGTGGCTTAGGTCCGTAGTTTCGAAACTGCCACCAAACTCGTCGGAATCTTCCGACAAAGCTCGCAAGCGAATCCGATGGCCTCTGGCTCTGCGACCATAAGCCATTGATCATCTGCGATTTATTCACAGTGGCATGGTCATTGCTCTGACCCCGCGTCGGCCCGTCGGGGGCCCTTGAAGTGGGGACAGAGGATGAAGGGATTCGAACGCCTGCCGTGGGCGATGGTTGCGTGCGCGCTCGTGGCGTGTGGTGGTGGCGGCGGCGGTAGCGGCAGTGATGGCGCCGCGACGAGAGCCACGTCGACGACGACGGACCAAGGCTCTTCGCCGACACGACCATCCGCCGCGAATGCGCCGCCGGTGATCGGCGGCACGCCGGAGCGCACGGCGAGCCCTGCTGCCGACTACCAATTCCGCCCCGTGGCGAACGACCCCGATGGCGATGCGCTGCGCTTCAGCATCGCCAACCTGCCGGCCTGGGCCAGCTTCGACGAGCGTTCGGGCCTGCTCTCCGGCCGGCCGCGCGACGTCGACCGCCGCAGTTTCGGCCCCATCACGCTGAGCGTCAGCGATGGCGTGCATCAGGTCTCGCTCGAGCCGTTCCAGATCGACGTGGCGACGCCTGCGAGCGACGCCGCGGCCGTAGCAGAACGCGGCATCACGCTGTCGTGGCAACCGCCGATGCAGAACGCCGACGGCTCGCCGATCGCGGCCGACCTGCGCTACCGCGTGCACGTCGGCACCGAGTCGCGCAACTACACCGACGCCATCCTGCTGCCGGAACACGAAGACCTGCGCTACAGGATCGCGCCGCTCGCGCCCGGCACCTACTACCTGGCGATGACCACGGTGACGCCGGACGGCATCGAAAGCGAATACTCGCAGGAGATGACGGCGCGTCTGAACTGACGCGCGCGTGGGCGATGGCTGCCGGCGCCACGAAGTCCGGCGAGGCCAGAGTCAGCTCGCGCGCCTGGCCGAAGCGGCGCAGCTCGTCGCGGATCTGCGCCGCGTCGCCGATCAGCACGATCGCGAGATCCTGCGGCGACGGGAACGCCGCGGCGATGACCCGCGCCGCATCGGCCGGCGTGACCGCCGCCAGCGCCGGAGCATAGCCCTCGATGTAATCGCGACCGAGACCGAAGAACTCGAGGTCCGCGAGCTGCGCGGACCAGTGGCTCGCGGTCTCGAGCCGCAGCGGGAACTGGCCGAGCACGTAGCTGCGCGCGCTTTGCAGCATCGCGGGCTCGAGCGGCTGGCGCTCGAGGTTCGCGAGCGTCTCGAGCGCGAGACCGAGCGCCTTGACGGTGTTCTCGGTCTGCGCGAACGAGGTGATCGCGAATTCGCCCGGCACGCTGCCGCGGACGAAGCTCGAGCGCGCGCCATAGGACAGGCCCGACTTCACGCGCAGCTCGGTATTCAGGATCGAGGTGAAGCGGCCGCCATAGAGTGTGTTGACGATGTCGAGCGCAGCACGGTCCGGATAGCGGCGCGAGACGCCGACGTTCGCAATCCAGAAATAGGTCTGGGCCGCACCGGGCGAATCGACCAGCAGCACGCGCCGCCCGGCGATCCGCGCCGGTTCCGGCAGGGCCGGCAGGGCCGCAGGTGCCGGCCCGAGACGGCCGAAGGCGCGGCGCACGGCGGCCTCGAGCCAGGCCGGATCGAGGTCGCCGGCGAACACCAGCGTCAGGCGGTCGGCGCCGAAGCGCGTCGCCCAGTAGTCGCGGACGTCGTCGTGGGCGATCGCGGCCAGCGAGCGCTCGCTGCCGCCGACCGGCGAACCATAGGGATGCGCACCGAACAGCAGCGCGCGGCCGTAGTCGTCGAGCAATCCCGAAGGATCGCTGTCCTTGCTCGCCTTGATGAGCTCGACGCGGCGCTCGCGCAGCTTCGCGAACTCTGCGGCATCGAGGCGCGGCCGCTGCAGCGCGTCGGCAAGCAGCTCGATCATGAGCTCGCGGTCGCGCGACAGGAACTGCCCACCGATCGTGACCGACTCGGCGCCGGCGCCCGCCTCGAAACTGCCGCCGACGTCGGCGACCGCGTCGGCGAACTGGAATGCGTCGCGCGCGCCGGCCCCCTTCTCGAGCAGCCCGGCCACCAGCGAGGCGAGGCCCGCCTTGCCGGCCGAATCCCCGAGCGCGCCGCCACGCACGACCGCGGTGAACGCCGTCAGCGGCACCTCGCGCAGCGGCATCATCAGCAGCACGATGCCGTTCGGCAGCACCACGCGGCGGTAGTCGGGAACGCGCAGCGTGGGCGTGGTGGCCGACGGCGCGGGCAGAGCCGCGGGAATCGCGGCTGTGATCGGCGCGCCGGCTGCAGGTGCTGTGGCCGGCGGTAGCGCCAACAGGCAGGTAACGCCGAGGACAAGCCACCGCCTGCGCGCGACTGCGCAACGGCACGACGGAGCGAAGCGCCGGCTCATGGCGACTCCGCCGCCGCTGCTCCGTCTCCTCCCGCCGTTGGCTGCGGTGGCGCCGACGGCGATGGCGGCACCAATAAACCGACCGTGCGACGGCGCGTCTGCAGCAGCTCGCGGGCCACGGCCTGTACCTGCTCGCGCGTCACGGCCTCGTACTCGGCCGGCGCGCCGAACAGTTTCTGCCAGTCGCCGTGCATGACCTCGTACTCGGCCAGCATCCGCGCCTTGCCGTCGATGGTCGCGAGCGACTTCCAGAACGCCGTGGCCGCGAGGTTCTTGGCGCGGCGCAGCTCGGCCGCGGTCACGCCCTCGGCGACGACGCGCGCGAGCTGCGCGTCGAAGGCCCGTTCGAGCGCGGCCGGGTCGCCGCCCTCGGGCAGCGCCATCATGAACCACGCGAGCCCGGGGTCGAGACTCTCGTTCCAGGTCGCCGCGACGCTGATCGCGAGCTTCTGCGTCTCGACGAGCTCGCGGTGCAGCCGCGAGGAATCGCCCTCGCCGAGCACCGACAGCAGCAGGTTCAGCGCCGGAGCGGCCGGGTCGCGCACCGCCGGTGCCTTGTACGCGACCTGCAGCAGCGGCGTCTGCGCCTTGCGCTCGACGCGCACGCGCTTCTCGCCGAGCTGCTCGGGCTCGCGCGTGCGCACCGGCGGCGGTGGCGCCTGGCGCGGGATCGGTTCGAGCCAGCGCCTGGCGAGCGCGAACACCTCGTCGGGCGCGACGTCGCCGACGACCACCAGCGTGCAATTGTTGGGCGCGTAGTGAGTGCGGAAGAAGGCCTGCAGGTCCTCGAGCTTCCAGGCGCGGATGTCGGACGGCCAGCCGATGGTCGGGATTTGATAGGGATGGGCGACGAAGGCCGTGGACTGCACCTGCTCGAACAGGAAGGCGGCGTTGTTGTCCTCGACGCTGAAGCGCCGCTCGGAGAACACCACGCCGCGCTCGCTCTCGACGACCTGCGGATCGAACGCGAGGTTCGCGAGCCGGTCGGCCTCGAGGTCGAAGATCAGCTCCA
>JADLDF010000472.1 GCA_020846815.1 Gammaproteobacteria bacterium
AGCACCAGGCCGTCGGCGGAGGACAGCAGCGTGCCCGAGGCATTCGACGCCTGGTTGCCGACCGTGCGCTCGACCGTCACGGGGCGGTCGATGAACTTCTGCAGCAGCTTGTCCGAGCTCACGAGGTCGAACTGGAAGTTCTGCTCCAGCACGCGCGTCGCGGGATCGGTCAGCGAGCTGAACGTGACCGTGGTCGGGTCGATGAGGCCGGCGACGTCGGTGAAGCGCAGCGTCGAGCGCCCCGCCTCGAGGCGGATCGGGCGATCGTGGCGCACCATCGCATAGCCCGGCACCGCCATGCCGTTCGGCAGGCCGCCGCCCGGAACCGGCCGGTAGAGCTCGGGCGGAATCGCACCCGGCTGGGCCGAGCTGTAGATCGTGATCGCCGTATCGTCGCGCGAGGCGTCGCGCTCGGCGTTGCGGTCGGTGGCCGCGCCGCTGGTGACGACACCGGCGCCCACGGCCATCGCGACTCCGAGCGCGGGGACCGAACGCCTGGAGATGGAGTTTCGACTCGACTTCGACATGCCACACCTGCCTGCGGTGACTGCGGATGGGGATTCAACGTGCGGCGCGTCCCGAAAGGGTCGGCGCCCGGGCGGAAGTGTGAGCCAAGACGCACCGCTGCGGGGCGTCGCGATGCACGATAGGCCGTCATCCTGAACTGCGGCTGAACCAGGCATGAGCGATCGCCCTGCGCGGCCCGAATGGCGCGCCGCCTACCTGAATCGCACCCTGACGCAGCTTGCGCGGCGCCCGTACCGGACCACCGTAGCGGGCAGCGCCGCTGCGACGGCCCGCTCCGCCGAGGAGCCGTCCGGCGTGAACCTGGGCCCGCGCCGTGCTCCGGCGCGCCGTCGCTCCGGTGCGGCCGGCTCGTCCTTGCTGTCCATGGCCGCTATGCTCCGCGCGGTGCCGACCGCATGAACGCCGTGGCCGCTTCGCCATCGACGCCGGTCGCGCGCGAACCGATGGATCGCGAGTTCATCGACAGGAACCAGATCGTCGAGCGCTATCTGCTCGGCAAGCTGCCGCCGCGTGGCGTCGCCGATTTCGAGCGCGAGGTGCGCGAGAACCCCGCGCTGATCGACCAGACGGGCCTCGCCGAGCGCGTCCATCGGGCGGTGCGGCTCATCGAGGCCAGTGGCCAGCCCGAGCTCTGGGTGGAGAAGCCACAGAAGCCCTGGGAGAAACCGGCATTCGTGGCGGCACTCGGCGGCGTGCTGCTGGCCGCGCTGATCGGCGTCGCCGTGCTCGCGAGCCGCCTGTCGGCGGCCGAGTCGAAGATCCAGAAACTCGAGAGCGTGGTCGCCGAGCGGCCCATCGACCCGGCGGCCAGTCGCCGTGCGCTGACCGTGATTCCGAGCCGCAGCGGCCCGCCGGCCGCGCCGATGTTCGGCATCGGCGGCAGCGGCGCCGAGCTCGTCGAGATCAAGACCGACCTGTCGTGGTCCGCCGCGCGGGCGTTCCGCGTCGAGATCGAGCGCGCCGACCAGGGCCTGGTCGCCGTGCTGCACAACGTGCTGAAGGACTCCAACGGCCATCTGCGCATCGCGCTCAACAGCGCGGCCTTCGGCCCCGGCACCTATGACGTCGCGATCGAAGGGCTCGACTGGCGCGGCCGTCCGAGCCCGGCCGCCTGGACGTCGTTCGAGGTCGCGCCGCGCAAGCCGCGCTGACCGGGCACTCCGGGACCGCGGTCCCGGATCAGCGCGACCGCGCTTCACGTGAATATCTGCGGCCGCGTTCGTCGATCCCGCGTACCGCGTAGCGATCCTCGCCGCGCGGGCGCAGCGTCAGCATCTCGATCAGGCGTGGCGCGGTCGCGGCACGGTCGTCCGGCTGGATGCGCCCGCGACCGCCGCTGCGCTGCTCGCTCCAGCGACGCGGCACGCGATCGATCGCGATCGCGAAAATCGTGAGCTCGCCTGCGGCATCGATCCGCAGCCGTACCCACTGCTTGAAGTCCTGGATCTTCAGCGACGAAAAGGCCTCGTTCGAATGCCGCCCGAAGATGCGCAGCGAGACGAACAGGTACAGACCGAGCACGACCGATCCTGCGATGCCGCCGCCGACGAAGGTGATCACTGCCGAAGCGAGCATCTGCGCGATGTCGCCGAAAGGCAGCCCGAGCCACTGCGTCGTCACGACCAGCGCGAGCCAGCCGAGCGCGAACGCCGCGCCGAGATGCGCCACGGCGTGCGCGATGCCGCCGAGCACGCGGTACCAGCGCACGTGCGTATCGGTGAAGAAGACGAAGGCCGAGACGAACAGCATCAGCCACAGGCCGTTGATCGGGTCGCGGATCGCACCGGCGAGCGCTGCATGGAACGCGGAGCGCAGGCTGCCGACGTCGCCCGGCCCGAAGGTCGCGGAGGCGAACCACGCCGACATCATGTAGAGCACCGCCGGAATCGGCAGGTACTTCGGATTGAGGAAAGGGAAGACCAGGTTCCACCAGGTCAGCCGGCGCGAGGTCTTCATGTCCGGATAGCAGGCCCGCTCGACGAAGCCGCCGCGCAGGCGCGCCGTCGGCGGCGCATGTGTCGGATGCAGGAAAGCGCCGCCGCCGCCCGAGACGATCTTCTGCACGCCGTCCTCGCGCTCGTGGCGCTTGTAGAAGTGCAGGTCGCCGGTCAGGAACACCGCGACCCGGCGCTGCAGGATGCGCTCTTCGAAAAAGCGCAGCGCACCGTCCGAGTAGCTGGCATGGTCCGGGTAGCCGGCTTCGTAGATCCACTGCGGATCCGGCACGCAGAGGATCACGCGCGCTTCGGCCGGCATGCGCGACACCACGTCGCGAAAGTAGCGCACCTGTGGCTCGTCGAGGTCGGCCCCGAGCTGCAGGTCGATCGCCAGCAGCCACCAGTCGTGCGGCAGCTTCAGCGCAAAGTAGCTGCGGGTCTGCTGCGTCGTGCAGCCCGCGAAACCCCGTTCGGGGCGGCAGAAGGTGCGCGAGAACGCGACCAGGCTGTCGTACCAGTCGTGGTTGCCCGGCACCGCGAACACCTGCGGCCGGCGCCCCGCGCCCTCGAACGCGGCTTCGTAGGGAGCCTCGGTGCGCGTCGCATAGGCTTCGCGCGAGGGGTAGGGATAGACCTCGTCGCCGCCGAACACCAGCACCTGCCCGCCGCGGGTCGCGACGCGCTCGCCGCTGGCCGCCGCGACCTCGAGCTGCGATTCCGCGACCGCGCTCGCGATCGCGAAGGTCGGGTTCCAGCCGTCGGCCACGTCGCTGACGTAGTCGAGCCACAGCTCGCCGCTCTGCGGGTCCGCGACGAACTCGAACTCGTGCTGCGGCTGGCTGGCGAGCGCCTCGATCAGCCGCGAGTCGGAATGCCGGCCGAAGATGTTCGCCAGCGTCATCAGCCAGGCCGACTGCGCGAGCACTTTCGGGTCGTACCAGCCGACCATGCGCGCGCGGCTCGACGGCAGCAGGTTCTCGACCAGCTTGCGTCCCGCGTGCAACCCGGCCTTCGCGGCCTTGCCCGCCACGGCCGCCGGCGTCGCTGCCTCCAGCCGCGGCGCCGGCCCGGGCTCAGGCACAGCTACGGACACAGGCCCAGGCACAGCAGTCCCTGGCTCAAGCCCAGACGCGGGCGCAGGCACAGACCCGGGCACGTCGGGCTCGCCCATCAACCCGCCCGCAGCGTCACGACCGGCGGCTGGCGCACGACCGAACGCGTCGCGACCCAGCCCGCCACGGCGACCAGCACGGCGCCGCCGACGAGACCGATGACCCAGACCAGCGGATCGAACGCATACTCGATCTCGAGCACGAAGCGCGCCAGCAGCCAGCCGGCCACCGAGGCACCCGCCGCGGCCAGCAGACCCGACAGCAGGCCGAGCATCGTGAACTCGGCCAGCACGCCGCGCGCCACCGTGGCGCGGCTCGCGCCCAGCGTGCGCAGCATTGCGCTTTCGTAGCGGCGCTCGTCGCGCGTCGCCTGCACGGCGGCCAGCAGCACCACCAGGCCCGCGAACAGCGTGAACAGGAACACGCTCTGCACGGCCAGGATCGCCTTGTCGATGACCGAGCGCACCTGCATCAGCAGCTCGTCGAGGTCGAACACCGACACGCTCGGGAAGCGCCGCACCAGTTCGGCGATCGTCCGGCCTTCCTGGCGCTCGAAGTACGCGCTGGTCATCCAGGTACCGACGGTGTCGTCGAGCAGCCCGGGCGCGAACACCAGGAAGAAGTTCGGCTGGAAGCTGTCCCACTTCACCTTGCGCACGCTCGCGACCGTGGCCTCGTAGGCCTCGCCTGCGACGTCGAAGGTCAGGCGGTCGCCGATTTCCAGCCCCAGACTCTCCTGCACTTCCGTCGCCACCGAAACCAGCGCCTTGCCATGATCCTGCGCCGTCCACCAGCGCCCTGCGACCACGCGATTGTCGTCACCGAGCTCGCTCTGCCAGGTGATGTTCTGCTCGCGGCGCGCGAAATCCTCGCCACGCGGTGACGCGAACTCGATCTGCTCGACGTCGCGGCCGTTGAGCTGCGTCAGGCGCGCGCGGATCATCGGCAGCACCCGTGAAGTGCGTGCGCCGCTGTCCCGCAGGAAATCGACGAAAGGGTCGCGATCCGCCGGCGGGATGTTGATGAAGAAGAAGTTCGGCAAATCCGCCGGCAGGCTGCGGCGCCAGTCGGCGAGCAGGTCGTTGCGCACGACCGCGAGCATCAACAGCACCATGATGCCGAGGCCGAAGGCGACGATCTGGATGACGCTCTCGCCGCGACGGCGGCTGAGATTGGCGATGCCATAGCGCCAGGACACGCCGACCGAGCCGCGCAGGCCCGAGGCCATGCGCACCAGCAGCACGCCGGCGAGCGCCAGCAATGTGACGAAGGCCGCGAGGCCCGCCACGAAACCGAAGAAGATCTGCAGGTCCCGCGTCACCCACCAGATCAGGAAGACCACGGCTGCGATCGCCGGGCCGAAAGCCAGCCAGACCAGCGGCGGCGGCGGGCCGACGTCGCGCCGCAGCACACGGATCGCCGGCACGCGCGAAAGCTGCAGCAGCGGCGGCAGTGCGAAACCGCCGAGCACCGCGATGGCCGTCAGGAACCCGAGCCCCACCGGAGCGAGGTCCGCCGGTGGCAGCTGCGCCTGCACCAGGCCCTTGAGCGTGCGCAGCAGCCATTCGTGGGCGCCGAAGCCGATCGCCGAGCCCAGCAGCGCGGCGCCGATCGCGACCGCGAGCAGCTGCAGCAGGCTCACCGCGAGCGTCAGATTGCGGGTCGCGCCCAGGGTCTTCATCAATGCCACCGAATCCAGGTGGCGCTGCACGTAGCGCCGCGCTGCCATCGCCACGGCGATCGAACAGAGCAGCACCGCGACCAGGCTCGCGAGGCTCAGGAAGCGGCCCGCACGATCCAGCGCGTTCTTGATCTGCGGGCTCGCCTCGGTGACGTCCAGCAGGCGCTCGCCGCGCCGGCGCGAGGACTCGAGACGCATCTTGAATGCCTCGACGTCGTCGCGCCCGCCGGCGAACAGCAGCGCGAACCGCGCCCGGCTGCCCGGACCGATCAGCTGCGTCGCCGCGAGGTCGGCATCGTTGATCAGGATGCTGGGCGCGAGGTCGGCGAAGGTGCCGCCCTGGTCGGGCCGCGTGATCAGCACGCGCGTGACGCGCAAGCCGACCGCGCCGATCGTGAGCTCGTCGCCGAGCTTCGCGCCGAGCGCGGCGACCAGCTTGGAGTCCGGCCAGGCCTCGCCGGCCGCAGGCCCTCCCTCGATCGCTTCCCCGGCCCCGAAGGGCTCGTCCGCGACGACGACACGGCCGCGCAGGGGATAGCCGTCGCTGACGGCGCGGATGTTCGAGAGCTGGCTGATCTCGCCGCGGAACACGACGCTCAGCACCGAGGCCGTGCGCGCGGTCCGCAGGCCCTGACGCCGCGCCGCGGTGAGGTAGTCGTCGGCGAGCGGGCTCGGCGACTCCAGCCGCAGGTCCGCCGCCAGCACCTCCGTGGCCTGCAGGTCCACGGCCTGGCTGATCCGGTTCACGAGGAAGCCGACCCCGGTCAGCGCCGCGACCGCGACCGTGAGCGCGAGCAGCAGCACGCCGAGCTCGCCGGATTTCCACTCCCGGCCCAGCATCCGCATCGCGAGCTGCAGTGCGCGCATGA
>JADLDF010000473.1 GCA_020846815.1 Gammaproteobacteria bacterium
CCATGCAGGACCAGAAGCGCCCGAACGGGTCGCGGCGCACCAGCAGCCGCGTGGTGCGCCGTTCGTAGAGGTTGACGACGCCGCGCGCGAACGCGACCAGCTCGCGCTCGTTCGACTGGAACAGCTCGTCGCGCGGCCAGTTCTCGAGCACGGCCATGACCGCCTTGCCGTCGTGGCTCGACGGATCGAGGCCGAAGTGCGCGATGACCGCGTCGACCTTGCGGCGCAGCAGCGGAATGTCGTGGGGGCTCGCGAAGTAGGCCGTGGCAGTCCACAGGCCGACGAAGCGGTGCTCGGCCTGCGGCGCGCCGCGTGCGTCGAATTCCTTGACGGCGACGTAGTCGAGATAGGTCGCGCGGTGCACGGTCGCGAGCGAGTTCGCCTTGGAGATCACCAGCGGCGTGCTCGAGCGCGCGACTTCGCGCATGCGGCCGCGCAGCACGGTCGTGGCGGCAGGAGCCGCGCCTCGCGCTTCGCGCAGGATGCCGCGGCCGGTGCCGCGACGCGGTTCGAGGCGGTCGGCGTCGCGGCCGCGGCGCAGCCGGTACTGGCGGTAGCCCAGGAAGACGAAGTGACCGGCTTCCATCCAGTCGAGCAGATGGGCGGCCTCGGCGACCTCGTCGCGCGGCGTGCGTGCCGGCGGATGGGCTCGCAGCCCGCCGATGAGTGCACGCATGCGCTGGCGCATCGGCTGCCAGTCCTCGACGGCGGCACGCACGTCCGCGAGCGTCTGCAGCAGCGCGTCGCGCAGCGCCTGCATCGCCTCGGCGTCGTATTGCCGGTCGATTTCGTAGAGCTGCCAGGACTCGCGGCGCGTGACGGCGGCACGCGCCCCGTCGCCGGTGGCGGCCGGAACCTCGTCGGGCGTGGCGAGCCCGAGCGCGCGCAGCCGGCCGGCCGAGTCGCGGCGCGCCTCGAGCACCGGGTGGACCAGGAGGTGGATGGCGATGCCGCGGGCCGAGAATGCGATGCCGAGCGAGTCGACCAGGAACGGCATGTCGTCGGTGACGATCGCGACGAAGGTCGAGGCGGAGTCGAAGCCGTGCCGCGCCGGCTCGGGATTGAAGACCTCGACCCGCGCCTCGCCGGCGCGGCGGCGCGCGCCGCTGCGCAGGTGCGCGAGCGCCGCGAGCGCGAGGTCGCGGGGCGCGCGCGCGCCGAGGTCGTCCTCGTCGACGCCGCGGAAATAGGCTTCGAGGAAATCGCGCAGCGCGGGGCTGCGGGGCAGGTCGCGCGCGCGCGCGCGCCGTGCTGCGGCCACGATCGCCGCGATCCGCTCCAGTCGTCGCCGCGGCAGGTTCTCGAGCATTGCATCCTCCAGGCTTGGCATCGGGTGGCAGTCTAGGCTCGGGGCGTGCGTCCCGCGATCCGTGCGCTCGGGTTCAGCCGGGCTCTGCCGGCCCGATCTCGGTCGCGCGCCCGAGCAGCACGCGCAGCGCGCGGTCGAGGCCGGCGCGCTCGGCTTCGCTCAGTGGCGCGAGCAGGTCGCGCTCGTAGGCGAGCGCGACGGGCACGACCTCGGCATAGACGTCCTCGCCGAGGGGCGAGAGTCGCAGCATCGAGCGGCGCCGGTCGCTCGATGCGAAACGCCGCTCCAGACGTCGCGAGCGCAGCAGCGCCGCGACCGCGCGACTGACCGCGACCTTGTCCATGGCGGTGCGCTGCGCGACTTCGGCAGCCGAGAGATCCGGATGGATGGCGAGGGTCGCCATGACGCGCCACTCGGGGGTCGTCAGGCCGAAGCGGCGCGCGTAGCTGCCCGAGATCGCGTTGCTGACGAGGTTCGACAGCACCGAGAGGCGGTAGGGCAGGAAGTTCTCGAGCTGCAGCCGGCGTCGTCGGGTCATCGGCCTCACCTGCGATGGTCGCAAGGTTACAGGAGTTGCCCCGGCGGGCCGTCCGGTCGGGCAAGGGAATCCGGTCACAATTCCGGGCGGCGCCCCGGCCGGGCCCTTGCCGTCGGGTCCTCGGCGGGCTTAGACTGATAATTGCAGAATTTCGCAATTATTCAAATGGTCTCCATCGAAGATCTGGCCGCCCAGCTGCGTGCTGCCGCCGACGAGCGCCGGCTGCGGTTGCTGCGTCTTTGCGCCGACGGGCCGGCCTCGGTCTCGGCGCTCGCGGCTGCCTGTGCCGACAGCGAGCCGAACGTCTCGCGCCAGCTCAAGCAGCTGGCCGAGGCGGGTCTGGTGCAGCGCACGCGCCAGGGGCAGTACGTCGAATACACGGTGCCGGCGGGCGACGAAGCCGGCGCGCAGACGGTGCAGTGGCTGCTGGCGCGGATCGGTGAGGACGACGCCGCTGTACGTGCGGCGCGGATCGCCCTGCAGCAGGCCCGCGACGCCGAAGCGCTGCGCGGCGCCGGGCGCGGACCCGTTCCGCCCTCGCGCTTCGGGCGCGCGCTCGCCGCCGCGCTCGCGCCGCCGGCCGGCGCGCGCGCTGCGGCGCGCGTGCTGCTGCGCGCCCGTCATCCGGAGCTGCTCGCCGCC
Organism: Gammaproteobacteria bacterium; assembly: GCA_020846815.1. Next base: position 2,490 of record JADLDF010000473.1, read on the forward strand.
CTCGCCGCCGGGGCGCGCGAGCTCGTGCTGCTCGCGGTTTCGGCCACGGAGCGTGCCCAGCTGCGTCGCTGGGCGGCGGAGCAGCGCTGCGCGGTCGAAGTCGAGCTCGCCGCGACGCTGCTGGCGCGGTCGGCCGTGCGTCGCTGGGACCTGGTCGTGCTCGACGGCGGCGCCGCCCGCGGCGACGCGCCCGCCGCGCTCGAGGCGGATTTCGCGCTCGCGCGCCGGCTGCTCGCGCCACAGGGGCGCGCCTGGGTCGTCGCCGACTACGACGCGCTCGAATCCGCCGCGGCCGGCGCCGCTGCGCCGCCGCAGCGGCTGCGCGGCCTGATGCTCGCCGCCGGCCTGGAATGCCAGGACCTCATTCCCGTCGAGTCCGCGGGCCGCCACGTGCTGGTGGCCCGTTCCGCACCGCTGCGCGCCACTGCGCCGCTGGCCCGTTCCGCCTGAATCGTCGCAGGAGTCCACGATGACCGTCGCCGATCGCAGTCCGCCACTCCAGCCCGTCGCCGCCGTGCCGCGCGGCACCGCGCCGATCCAGGTGTCGTTCGAGTTCTTTCCGCCGGCCGACGCGGCCATGGAGACGACGCTGTGGCAGTCGGTGCAGCGGCTCGCACCGCTCGCGCCGCGCTTCATCTCGGTCACCTACGGCGCCGACGGCTCGACGCGCGACCGCACGCACAAGCTCGTGCAGCGCATCCAGCGCGAGACCGCGCTCACAGGCGCGCCGCACCTGACCTGCGTCGGGGCCTCGCGTGCCGAGGTGCTGACGATCGCGCGCCAGTACTGGGCGGACGGGATACGCCACATCGTCGCGCTGCGCGGTGACGCGCCGCAGGGCGCGGCCTGCTACGAGCCGCATCCCGGGGGCTTCGGCTGGGGCGCGGACCTGGTCGCCGGCCTGCGCACGGTCGCCGACTTCGACATTTCGGTCGCGGCCTATCCCGAAGTGCATCCCGAGGCGCGCTCGGCGCAGCAGGATCTCGACAACCTCAAGCGCAAGATCGACGCCGGCGCGACGCGTGCGATCACCCAGTTCTTTTTCGACAACGACGACTACCTGCGTTTCCGCGACCGCTGCGTCGCCTCCGGCATCGGCGTCAGCATCGTGCCCGGGATCCTGCCGATCACGCGCTTCCCGCAGGTCACACGCTTCGCCGCGCGCTGCGGCGCGAAGATTCCGGACTGGCTGGCCGAGCGCTTCGCCGGCCTCGACGACGATGCGGACACGCGGCGGCTGATCGCCGCCAACGTCGCGATCGAGCAGGTGTCGCGGCTGCGGCGGCACGGTGTCGGCGAGTTCCATTTCTACACGCTGAACCGCGCCGAGCTCACCTATGCGATCTGCCACGCGCTCGGGCTGCGGCCGGCGGCGGTCGCGAAGCCGGAGGTCGCATGAGCCGGCGGGCGCAGGTGCCGGCACGGGCGCGAGCCCCGGCGCGCGCGAGCGCGGCGGCGCGCCGGCGGCAGGAGGCGATCGCGGCCACGGCCGACGGCGGCCACGTCCACGGACCGCAATGCCGCCATGGTCTCGCCTGCGGCGCTGCGCTGCCCGGAAGCGGCGCGCGCGCGCTGGAGCGGCGCGAGCCCGCCGCGGCGCCGCCGGCCGGCGTGCGCGCGGCCGCGGCGCCTTATGCGGTCGTGCCGCCCGACGAGCGCGCCCGCGTCGAAAGACAGCGGCGGCTGCGCAGGCTGCTCGAGGAGCGCATCGTGCTGCTCGACGGCGCGATGGGCACGATGATCCAGCGCCACCGCCTCGACGAGGCGGGCTATCGCGGCGAGCGCTTCCGCGACTTCGGCCGCGACCTGCGCGGCAACAACGACCTGCTGTCGCTGACGCGTCCGGAGG
>JADLDF010000474.1 GCA_020846815.1 Gammaproteobacteria bacterium
GCCCGCGGCAGCAGCGGCGCGAGCCCGGTGCAGCGCCCCTCGCGATCGAAGCGCGTGACCGTCTGGCTGCCCGGATCGCAGGCATACAGCGAGCGGTCCGCGGGGTCGATCGCGAGGCCGACGACGAGGCCGGTCTGGCCCGTGCGCAGCTCGCCCCTGGGCGCGAAATCGGCGCCGTAGTGCAGCACCCGGCCGGCGCCGGCGTGGTTGCGCAGGTCGACGGCGCGGTCGTCGACGTCGGTGGCGGCGAGCCGCAGGTCGCCGGCGGCGAAGGGCTGATTCATCGGTGCTGCTCCTCGAGCGGATGGTGGCAGGCGGAAGCGCTGGCCGCGCCGCCGGCGGTGACGGGTTGGATCATCGGCGCTCTTCCTGCAGCGGATGATGGCAGGCGAGTGCGCTGGCTGCGCCGCCGGCGGCGAAGGGCGGGCTCATCGGCGGCCTTCCTCGAGCGGATGATGGCAGGCGAACGCGGTGGCGGCACCGGCGCTGAGTGGTGGCGTGGTGATCTTGCAGATGATCGTGGCGCGCGGACAGCGCGTGCGGAACACGCAGCCCGAAGGCGGATCGAGCGGGCTCGGCAGCTCGCCCGGCAGCGCGGAAGCCGCGGCGCGCGCGCGTTCGATCGCCGGATCGGGCACGGGCACGGCGTCGATCAGCGAGCGGCTGTAAGGGTGGCGCGGCGCGGCGAAGATGGCGCGCGCGTCACCTTGCTCCATGGTGCGGCCGAGGTACAGCACCAGCAGCCGCCGGCTCATGTGCCGCACGACCGAGAGGTCGTGGCTGATGAACAGCAGTGCGATGCCGGTGTCGCGCTGGATGTCGGCCAGCAGGTTCAGGATCTGCGCCTGGATCGACACGTCGAGCGCGCTCACGGCCTCGTCGCAGATCACCAGGCGCGGTTCGGCCACGAGCGCGCGCGCGAGGCTCACGCGCTGGTTCTGCCCGCCGGAGAGCTCGTGCGGATAGCGCTCGGCGAAGGCCGGGCCGAGGCCGACGCGCTCGAGCATCGCCACGGCGAGACGGTCGCGCTCGCGCTGGGCGAGGCCGGGCTCGAAGATGTCGAGCGGCTCGCGCACCGACTGGCGTACCGTGAAGCGCGGGTTCAGGCTCGCCAGCGGATCCTGGAACACCATGCGCATCGCGCGGCGCAGCGGCTGCAGGCCGCGCTCGCCGACGCCGGTGTAGTCGCGGCCCGCGAAGCGGATCGAGCCGCCCGTGACCGGCACGAGACCGAGCAGCGCGCGTGCCAGCGTCGACTTGCCGCAGCCCGACTCGCCGACCACGCCCAGCGTCTCGCCCGCCTCGATCGAGAAGCTCACGTCGTCGACGGCGCGCAGCATCCGCGGTGCGCGGCCGCGGACCGGAAAGTGTACCGCCAGCGATCGCACCTCGAGCAGTGGCTCGCTCACGGCGGCGCCTCCCGGTGACAGGCGACCCAGCGGATCGCCTCGCCCCCCTCCGCACGCGGTTCGAGCGCGGGTCGCTCGCGGCCGCAGCGCGCATCGGCCCAGGCACAGCGCGGCGCGAACGCGCACCCCGGGGCTGCCGCGGCCGGCGAGGGCGGCTGGCCTTCGATCGAGCGCAGCCGCGCGGCCGGAGCATCGTCCAGCCGCGGCCGGCAGTCGAGCAGCGCGCGGGTGTAGGGATGCGCGGGCGCGCGGAACAGCGTGGCGGCGTCGGCGCGCTCGACGATGCGCCCGGCGTACATGACCGCGACCTCGTCGCAGGTGCCGGCGACGACGCCGAGATCGTGGGTCACGAGCACCAGCGAAGTGCCGGTGTGCTCGACCACGGCGCGGAAGGTGCGCAGCACCTCCGCCTGCACGGTCACGTCGAGCGCGGTCGTGGGCTCGTCGGCGATCAGCAGCGCCGGGCGCAGCACCAGCGCGGTCGCGATCACGATGCGCTGGCGCATGCCGCCGGAGAGCTCGAACGGATACATGTCGAAGCGCCGCTCGGGGTCGGTGATGCGCACGCGCTCCATGATCTCGAGGCTGCGGCGGCGCGCCTCGAAGCGCGTCACGCCCTCGTGGTGCATCACGACCTCGGCGAGCTGTGCGCCGACGGTCCGGTGCGGCGTCAGCGCCGTCATCGGATCCTGGAAGACGATGCCCATGCGCGGGCCGCGCAGCGCATCGAGGCGGCGTCGCGGCAGGCCGACGAGCTGCTCGCCGTCGAACAGCACCGAGCCGCGCACCGTCGCATTGCGCGGCAGCAGCCCCATGATCGCGAAGCAGGTCTGGCTCTTGCCGGAGCCCGATTCGCCGACGATGCCGAGGCTGCGGCCGGCCGCGACCTCGAAGCTGACGCCGCGCACTGCGTCCACCGGCCCGCGGCGCGTGTCGAAGCGCACCGTCAGGTCGCGGACCGAGAGCAGCGGTGCCGGCGCGTTCATGCGTCGTCCCTCGGATCGAGCGCATCGCGCAGGCCGTCGCCGATGAAGTTGAACGCGAACATGGTCGCGGCGAGGAAGGCCGCCGGAATCACCAGCAGCCACGGCGCCGAGTCGAGCGAGGCCGTGCCCTGGCTGATCAGCAGCCCCCAGCTCGTCTGCGGCTCCTGCACGCCGAGACCGAGGAAGGACAGGAAACTCTCGACCAGGATCACGACCGGCACCAGCAGCGTCGAGAACACGATGACCGGGCCGACGACGTTCGGCACGATGTGCCGCAGCACGATGCGCCGCGCCGGTGCGCCGAGCGAACGGGCCGCCTCGACATACTCAGTCTGCTTGGCGGCGAGCGTCTGGCCACGGACGATGCGCGCGATGGTCAGCCATTCCACGGCGCCGATCGCCAGGAACACCAGGAAGATGTTCCGGCCGAACACCGTCACCAGGATGATGATCGCGAAGAACAGCGGCAGCGCATACAGCACGTCGACGATGCGCATCATGACCTGGTCGGTGCGCCCGCCGGCGTA
>JADLDF010000475.1 GCA_020846815.1 Gammaproteobacteria bacterium
TCATCGCATCGACGAAAGCCTGCGCCGTCTCGGCCGACAGGCCGCGGCTGTTGCCGCCCCAGAGCACCAGCGCCGGCGCGCGCACGTGTGCGAGCACGCGCTGCGGGTTGCCGCGCTCGTACAGCGCAGTGGCGACGAAAGACTCGCGATCGCGACCGACGACGTTGAAATAGTCGGTCTTGCGGCGCACGAGTTCGGGCGTCACGCGCGCCGGGTCGTTGATCAATCCCTTGAGGGCCGTCTCGATGCCCTGCGTGGTCTTCAGCTCCGGCTGGAAGGTCCTGACCGGGCTGCGCGCCCGCTCGGTGGTACCGCCGCGGCCGCCATACTCGACGCCGGCGGAATTCGACAGCACCAGCGCCGTGACGCGCTCGATGCGCGTCGCCGCATAGCGGAACGCGACCAGACCACCGTAGGACGTGCCGGCGATCGCGAAGCGCTCGATGCCGAGATGATCCATGAGCGCATCGACCAGCGTCAGATAGCGGTCGATCGAATAGTTGCCGCTCGGCACGGGGCCGGTGAGACCGAAGGCCGGCAGGTCCAGGCGAATCACGCGATAGTCCTTCGCCAGGACCTCGACCCAGCCGTCCCAGTCCTTCAGGTCACCGAAGGAGCTGTGTACGAGCAGCACCGCCGGGCCGGTGCCCTGGTCCTTGTAGTGGACGCGGATGCCGTCACCACCTTCGAGCACGACGAACTTCGAATCGGCGTCGGCGTACTTCGCGAGGATGGCTTCCCAGCCGATGTTGCCGGCCGAATGCGGCTCGCCGGGCGGCGCGCCCGGGGGCTGCGGGATCGGCGGCACCGCCGGCGCTGCGGCCGGTGCCTGCGCGAGGGCCGACGTGGCGGTGACGATCCATGCGGCAGCGAGGATCACCAGCCGGTGGGAACGGGTCTGCATGTCGAGAGATCTCTCTTTTGTTTTGATTCGTGCGATCGGCCTGCGCGAGGCCGTCGACCATCGTCCGCGCCCGCGCCGCGCTCAGGCGCGCGCCGTCGCGTCTGGACGCCGCAGATACTCCACCACGGCATCGCTCCAGGCCTCGGGCTGCTGGTCGACGATGTCGTGCGTGCCGCCCTGCAGCTCGCGGTAGACGAAATCCGGGCGCAGCGCCGCCGCCCGCTGTGCGAGTTCGTAGATGTCGTCGCCGGTATTGGTCAGGATCATGGTCGGGTGCGTCAGCCGCCGCAGCGTCGCCGCATGATCGTAGCGGTAGGCTGCGTCGTGGCCCCAGGTGTACGGCCCCAGCGTCTGATATTTCTCGGCGACCATGCGCGTCAGGGTCACCGGATCGGGATCCGGACCCCACATCCGCAGCCGCGTCTCGAAGCTGCCGAGCAGGTGGGAACCGTCGAGCTTGGGCTTGCCGCGCGCATGGCTGGCGTCGCCGTCGGCGATGAACCTGCGCCGCTCCTCCTCGGTGATCGGGAACGGACCGTTGAGGATCAGCCGGCGCACGCGCTGCGGGAACTGCAGCGCGATCTCGGTCGCGCTGAGCGCGCCGGTGTGATGGCCGAGCACGTCGGCCCGCGCGATGCCGAGGTGGTCCATGACCGCGACGAACGAGCTTGCCCAGTCCTCGAGGCGCGGGAACGCGGGCGTCGGATCCGAGAAGCCGAAGCCCGGCGTGTCGATCGCGACGATGCGCAGCCCGCGCCGCGCCAGCGGACGGAAAGCCGCTTCGAACTGCCGCGCCGATGCGGGCGACTGGTGCAGCAGCAACAGCGGCAGCTCACCGTCGCGCGGCTCGACCAGGCCCGCCGAATCGTGGAAGTGAACCAGCCCGTGCGGGCCGCGCGCGTAACCTCGACCCATGATGCCCTCGAACGAAGGCCCGCAGCGACCCATGGTGACGCTGGCGTTCGCAGCCGCGGTGTCGGCAGCGGCCAGAGCCGACGCGACACCGGCACACAGACCCAGGAAATTCCGGCGATCGCTCATGGCGACGTCTCACAGCGGCATCGAAGTGGACGAGTATACGTCGTGGTCGGTCGGCAACCCGTCGCGGAGCGATCCCGCGATGCGCGTGCTCGGAATGCGGCCATCCGGTGCTGATCCGGCACCGAGGATACGCGATGCCGGACCGCCGCAGTGGCACCGCGGTCGGGCCTCCGACGCCTCGCCTGCGCGCTCAGACCCGGATCGGGAGACTCATGCCGAGCCAGCGCCCGATCGCGAGCGACGGCGTCAGCATCATGCCGGGCACGAACGCATTGCCGAGCAGTGCACCGCTGCCCAGCACCTCGCCGGCCGCATGGAGGTTCGGCACGACCTGGCCATCGCCGCGCAGCACGCGCATCTTCGCGTCGACGACGATGCCGGCGGCCGAGGTCGCCGAATGGCCGAGGTGAGTGACCGCGTGGAAGGGGCCCTTCTCGATGGTCCTCGGCAGATGCTCGCGGCCGAAGGCATCGCCGCCGCGCCGACGCACGGCGTCGTTGTACTCGCGGATCGTCCGCGCGAGGCCCGCGGCGTCGATGCCGGTCCTGGCGGCGAGCGCCTCCAGTGTAGCGGCGCGCGTGAACATGGCATGCGTGTCGAAGTGCGACCGCAGCTTGTCCCGGGTCCAGCCCGGAATCCCGACCGGTGCAGCCTCGAGGATGGCCTGATCGAAGACGATGCGGTAGCGCAGGGCCGGCTGCTCGACCAAGGCCCGTTCGCGTCTGACGACCAGCGGCTCGTCCTCACGGATGAAGCGGCGACCGGCGTCGTTGACCCAGATCTCCCAGGGCGCGCGCAACTGCGGCGCCGTGGTGAAGCGCGCGTAGACCTTCGCAGGAAAGCGGTCGCTGGTCAGTATCGAGCCGGTACCGGCGCGATGCAGGTCCCGGCCACGCAGATAGCCGCCGACGCTGACCGCGAGATCGAGGCCGTCGCCCTGCTGGAACGGATAAGAGGTACCAGCGTACGGCGGCACGCCGACGAGCTGCTGGAAACGCACCGGATTCATCGCATAGCCGCCGGTCGTGATCAGCACGTGGCGGCCACGGAACTCGAGAGCGCGACCGTCCGACGTCGCGCGCACGCCTTCGACGGCGCCCTCCGCCCCGGTGATCAGACCGGTGACGCGCGTGCCGAGCTGCACGGTGACGCGGCCGCTCGCGACCTCGGGAGCGAGCTCGCGACATAGGCTGCTCAGGAGCAGCGGCAACACGCGTGTAGGGCAGCGCTCGGCTTCTTGCTGGTCCACCGGGGGCGCGTTGAACTGACCATGGAAGATGGGGACCCGAAGACCCGACCAGATCCAATCTTCGTGATGGAAAATCCGGTCAGGATCGGCTAGAAACCTTCCTATGGACCGCTCACGGACATTGCAGTTGCTGGCCGAGCACAAATCCACGCTGGCGAATCGCTTTGGCGTGGTGAGGCTGGCTTTATTCGGCTCCGTGGCCCGTGGCGTCGCCAGCCAGGAAAGCGACGTGGATATTTTGGTCGCATTCGATGGGCCTGCCACTTCGCAGCGCTATTTCGGCGTTCAGTTCTACCTAGAAGATCTGCTCGGCCGTTCCGTGGATCTGGTCACTGAAAAAGCTTTGCGGCCGGAGCTACGCCCTCATGTCGAAATGGAGGCCATTGGTGTCTGAAGGGCGGCCGGCACCGATTGCGCGCGAACGGCGTTTCTATTTGGACGACATGATCGGATTTGCGGGAAAGGTGCTCGCTTACACCCACGATGTGAGCAGGATTGATTTCGAGCGCGGCGGCCTCGTCTATGATGCGACCCTGCGGAACCTGGAATTGCTAGGTGAAGCGGCGAGCCGCGTCCCCGATGAAGTTCGGAGCAGTGCCGCAGATATCCCTTGGCGGATGATCGTCGCCACTCGCAATGGACTCGCGCACGGGTCTGGGCATCGACAACGATACTCTCTGGAGCATCATCCAAGAGGATGTCCCCTCGCTGCTGCCACAACTGATCGAATTGCGCCGGCACAACGCCTGAGGCGAATGCCGCCGAGGTAGCCGCGTCGGCCAGTCTTCCTTCGGGCCTGGAGGCTCGTCAGCGCCGAATCTTGCGCAGCTTCTCGAGCAGCTTCAGCTGCGCGGCCGCACGCGACAGCTCGGCCAGCGCCTCGGCCTGCTCGATCTTGTCGATCTTACCCTTGAGGGCTTCCTCGGCGCGCTGCTTGGCGGCGAGCGCGGCGGCTTCGTCGACGTCCTTGGCGCGCAGCGCGGTGTCGGCGAGCACCGTGACCTTGCGCGGCTGGATCTCCAGCGCTCCGCCGCCGACGAAAAAGAACTGTTCCTGGCCATCCGGCGTCTGCACGCGCACCTCGCCGGACTTCAGCATGGTCAGCAGCGGCGCATGCCGCGGCGCGATGCCGATCTCGCCCTGCGAAGCCGGAACGAACACCATCGTCGCAGGGCCGGAAAAGATCTCGCCTTCGGCGCTGACGATGTCGACGTGGATCGTGGATTCGGCCATGACTGTGTCCTGGGTTGGCTGCGGTGCGGCGGGCCGGCGCGGTACTCGCCGCGAGACCCGTGCGGCGCAGCGTGGGTCACGCTGCGCCGCACGGCCGTGTCATTGCAGCGTCTTCGCCTTCTCGACGGCCTCGTCGATCGAGCCGACCATGTAGAACGCCTGCTCCGGCAGGCTGTCGTAGTCGCCCGCGAGGATGCCCTTGAAGCCGCGGATCGTGTCCTTCAGCGGCA
>JADLDF010000476.1 GCA_020846815.1 Gammaproteobacteria bacterium
ACCGGCGCAGGGATCGATGTCGAAACGTTCGCACCAGTCGTTGAGCCAGCGCGTCGCACCGCTCACGCAGTCGAGCTCGTAGAGACCGACGCCGGCGCCCCAGATCGCGGTCTCCAGGCGCCGCTCGCTCGACAGCAGCTCGAGCTCGGCGCGCTTCTGCCGGTCGATGTCGATCGAGACGCCGATCGCCGAGATCGGCCGTCCGTCGAAGTCCCACTCGACCACGCGGCCGCGGTCCATCATCCACGTCCACGAGCCGTCCGCGCAGCGCATGCGGTAGCGCAGTTCGAGCGACTGCGAACGCCCTTCGAGATGCTCGGCGATCAGGCGCAGGGTCCCGGGCCGGTCTTCCGGATGCAGCCGCGACGTCCACGGCTGCGGCGGGCCGTCCCACTGCTCGCGCGAATAGCCGGTCATCGCGTACCACAGCGGGCTGCGCGTCGCGGTATCGCTCGGGATGTGGAACTGCCAGAACGCCGCCTGCGCGCCCCACAGCGCGGTCGCGAGCCGCGACTCGTTCTCGTGCACCTCGACCTCGGCGCGCTTGCGCGCGTCGATGTCGATGCAGATGCCCGCGGCCTCGAGCGGCGCACCGTCCCGCGGCCCGCGCCGGCTCACGCGGCCCCGCTGCAGCACCCAGAGCCAGCGCGAATCGGCGGTCAGGATCCGGTATTCGACGTCGAAATCCGGCGCGTCCTGCGGTGCGACCGCGAGCTCGGCGCTCGCGCGCCGGAAGCGGTCGACGTCGTCTGGATGGATGCGTCGTGCCCAGCGCTCCAGATGGTCGGGCCCCTCGCAGGGATCGAGCCCGAGCGAATAGCACCACAGCGGATCGACGCAGGCGCCGCCATCGGCGAAATTGCGGCTCCACGAGCCGACCTGCGCCGAGGCGAGCGCGCGGCGGCGCTGCGTGTCGGTCAGCGAGGCACCGTCGTCCTCCACCTGTTCGTCGATCCAGATCAGCACCAGCGGCGGACCCGCGCTGCGCGGCAGCGGGCCGAGCCGCGCATGACAGCGCCGTACCACGCCGTCGGCGCCGCGCAGTGCGTCGGGCCGCAGACGCAGCGTCTCACCGGCGCCCGCGTGCGCGAGCTCGGCCGCATCGATCCGCCACGGCAGTGCCAGCGCGTCGAGCCTGGGCAGCGCAGCGAACGTCGTCGCCGCAGCGGCTGCATCGCCATTGCGCGGCACGTGCGTCGAAGAATCACGTGACACGCGCATCCCGACATCGCGCCGCACCCGTGTCTCAGCATCACGCGACGCACAGCTCTCGACGTCGTGCAGCACGCGCTCCGCGAGCGTGTCGTCGGAGGACCCGATCGCGCCCAGCCATTCGCCCGCACGGGCATTGGCCCAGTGCACGCCACCCTCGACGTCGCAGACCAGCACCACGCCGCCGAGATGCTCGACGATGCCCTGGAACAGACCCACCTCGTCCGCCGCCAGAGCAGCGGTCGCGGCAGGGTCGGGACGGCGATTCGGCGCGCGCATGGCGGGCACGAATGTGACAGATCACGGCGACCCGGAATGTGATCGCCCCATCGAAATAAACCCGTGGAGAATCAGGGCCTCCCGGACTGGACTTACGTACAGATGCGAAGTCCGCGGGGGCCGGCGTAGGATGACATAAAGCGGTCAGGACGAACCGCAACGAAGTCGTCGGAACAATAACAAAGCGGGGATTCCGATGGTCGATTCAGGCACTGGCGCGCCGCTGGTGGCGGACTATTCCGAGTGGCAGGCGCGCGACTACTACAAGACCTACTACAGCGAGGTCGTGCTGCCCGACGAGCAGGCGGTGCTCGCCTATCAGCTCGAGGTCATGCGCGCCGCGCCACAGCGCTTCGGTCGCGCGCTCGAATACGGCTGCGGCCCCACCCTGCACCGCGCGATCGCGGCCGCGCCCTACGCCTTCCGTCTCGACATGGCCGACTGGCTCGCCGACAACCTGGTCGCGGTGCGCGACTGGCTCGCCGCCGATGCCGACAATGCCGACTGGACGCGCTTCACCCGCTTCATCATGGCGACCGAGGGCCAGCGGCGCATCGATGCGACCCGCGTGCGCCAGCGCGAATCCAAGACCCGCAAGGTCGTGCGCGACCTCTATGTCAGCGACGCCCGCTGGCGGCATCCGCTCGGCCGCGAACGCCACGGGTTCTACGACCTGCTGGTCTCGGGCTTCTGCCTGGACGCGATCTCCAGCGACAAGCGCGTCTGGCGCCGCTGCATGCGCAACGTGCTGTCGATGGTCGCACCGGGCGGTACCGTGATCGTGCACTTCCTGCACAAGTGCCGCGCATACAAGGTCGGCAACCGCATGTTCCCGGGTTCGAACCTCTCGGTCGACGATCTGACGCGGGTACTGGAGGACCTCGGTTTCGCGCGCGCCAGCATCGACGCGCAGGTCATTCCCTGTCCCGACAACGTCCGCTACGGCTACGCCGGTATCCTGACGGCCTCGGCCCGCCGCGAGCGCGTCGTCGGCTGAACCCGCGGCGCCACTGCGATCCCGCCGCAGGGCGGGTGTCCGTCCCTCCGTCGGCGCGGCCGATCCGCGCAGCGCCGCGCGCGCGGGCACACTAAACAGGCTGCATCACGCCTGTCTCGCGAGGACCGACCGATGGGTTCCAGTTCGAATGCCTTTGCCGCGGTGCCCCAGGCCCGCCACGGCATGCTGGTCGAGCCTGACCGCGACGAGCTCGCACGCCAGGAATTCGTCCGCAGCTTCAAGGCCTACATCCAGAGCGGCATCGTGCCGGGCGTGCACGCCACCTATCACGGCGAGGTCAAGCCCGCGTTCGCGAAGCGCGAGGGCCGCGAGCCGCGGGATCGCCACGAGATCCGCCGGCTCATGGTCCCTCACCCGGTCTTCCAGACCTATGCCTCGCTGCAGCGCGTCAGCCAGGAGCTGCTCTGGGACGTGGTGCTCGACTCGGTCGAGCGCGAGCTGCCCGCGCTGGTCGAGAAGGCACGCGCCGCGGCGGCCGGGCGCTCGGCTCGCTGACGCTCGATCCGGCGCTGCCGCTGCCGAAGTACGTCACCGGCGTGGACATCCACTGCATGCCCGGCGGCTATTGCGGCGAGCGCGGCCCCGACGACGTCGCCGTCGGCGCGCTATACGACCGCGGCGTCTACATCTACGCGCTCGGCATGACGGGGCCGTACAACGACGACATCGGCGGCTCGGCCGCGAAGTACGTGCGCGATCATTTCCCGCAGTTCCGTCCCAAGCGCATCCTCGACATGGGCTGGACCGTCGGCCACAGCACGCTGCCGTTCGTCGACGCCTTCCCCGACGCCGAGGTGCACGCGATCGACGTCGGCGCGCCGCTGCTGCGCTACGCGCACGCCCGTGCCGAGTCGCTCGGCAGGAAGGTGCACTTCTCGCAGCAGGACGCGAGCCGCACGAACTTCCCCGACGGGCACTTCGACCTGATCTGCTCCAGCATCCTGTTCCACGAGACCTCGGCCAAGGCCCTGCCGGCGATCGTGCGCGAATGCCATCGCCTGCTCGCGCACGAAGGACTCGCGGTGCACGGCGACCTGCCGCCGTTCTGGGCCATGGACGAGTTCAACCAGTTCATGCTCGACTGCGAGACTTGGTACAACGACATCAAGCGCAGCATCAAGGGCCGCCGCCCGCAGTTCTTCCAGGACCCGGCGATCGACCAGCTTCACGGCATGGTCATGGCGATGGCCACCGAGATGGCGGTGCTCTACGAGCGCATCGACACCATGGAGCGCGTCGGTGCCGGCCGCGGCATCAGTCTGCGCGAGGAGCTCGCTCGGTACCGCCCCGATGCGGCCGCGCAGACCGAACGCGAAGCCTGGCGCCAGCGCTTCCTCGCGAGGCTGTTCTACCTGTATCGTGAGGATCTGGACGACCGGCTGGGCCAGGAGAACGAGGCCCAGTACCAGGACTTCCTCAAGGACATTTCCTGACCATGAACGAACGCGGCTCCGGGCGGGCGCCGTCGGGCCCCGCCCGGCGCGCCGCGTCGCCCCTCCTCGCCGCGGCTGCGACGATGCTCGCGGCCGCCATCACCCTCACCGCTGGACCGGCACGGGCAGCCACACTCGCCAACGACACCAGCAGGCCCATCGTACTCGCGCAGGCTGCTCCGATTCCTCGCGCGCCGTCGGCCGTGCCAGGATCGGCAGCCGTGCCCACGCCTGCAGCGGCACCGAACCCGGTCGTCGAAGCACTGCGCGACCGCATCGATGCGATCCGTGCTGCGGCCGGTTCCGGTGGCGGCATCGAAGCGGCCGGCGAGCCGCTGCGTGCCACGCGCACGCTGCCGCAGCTCTACCAGATGAACGGCTTCCAGCCGCTCTGGGATCCGCGCCGCCTGCAGTCTCTGGTCGACATGCTGAAGGACGTCGAGGACGACGGGCTGCACCCCTCCGACTATCACCTCGGATCGCTGCAGGCGCTGATCGGCCGCGCCGGCACGCTCGCGCCGCTCGAGCGCGCGACGCTCGATCTGCTGGCGAGCGACGCCTATGCGCTGATCCTCTACCACCTCTATTTCGGCAAGGTCGATCCGGTGTCGCTCGACCCGCGCTGGAACTTCGAGCAGCGCGAGATCCGCGAGGCCGACGCGGTGCGCTTCGTGCACGACGCGATCACCCAGAACCGCGTCCGCGCCAGCCTCGAGCAGGTGCGGCCCGACCACTGGATGTACGCGGCCGGGCGCCAGGCGCTCGCGGCCTATCGCGGCATCGCCGCGCTCGGCGGCTGGCCGCAGCTGCCCGCGGGACCGACGCTGAAGCCGGGCGCGAGCGACCCGCGCATGCCGCTGCTGCGCGAGCGGCTGGCGATCACCGGCGACCTCGCCGCCGCTGCGCTGCCGCCGAGCGCCGGCGCGCCCTCGCCGGTCTCACCGCAGGCGCCGGCCACCGCCACGACCGCGCGCGGCACGCCCGACCCGCTGCTGTTCGATGCGACCCTCGAGGCCGCGGTGCGCCACTTCCAGAAGCGTCACCGCCTGGGCGTCGACGGCGCGGTCGGTCCCGCCACGCTGCGCGAGCTGAACGTCCCCGTGCAGGCGCGCATCGACCAGCTGCGGCTGAACCTCGAGCGCGGCCGCTGGGTGCTGCACGAGGTGCGCAAGGACGGCGAGCTCGTGATCGTCGACATCGCCGGCTTCGGCGTGCGCTTCATCCGCGACCAGAAGACCGTCTGGGAGACGCGCGCCGTGGTCGGCCGGCCCTACCGGCAGACGCCGATCTTCAAGTCGCAGATCGACCACGTGGTGCTGAACCCGACCTGGACGGTGCCGCCGACGATCCTCGAGAACGACATCCTGCCGGCGGTGCGCCGCGACCGCGGCTACCTCGCCAGGCACGGCCTCGAGGTCATCGACCGCAACGGCCGGCCGATCCCGGCCGCGTCGATCGACTTCTCGCGCTACACCGGCCGCAACTTCCCCTACATGATCCGCCAGGGCGCGGGCGACGACAACGCGCTCGGCAAGGTCAAGATCATGTTCCCCAACCCCTATCTCGTGTACCTGCACGACACGCCGAGCCAGTCGCTGTTCGACCGCGACCAGCGCGCGTTCAGCTCCGGCTGCATCCGCACCGAGAGGCCGCTCGAGCTGGTCGAGCGGCTGCTCGACGATCCG
>JADLDF010000477.1 GCA_020846815.1 Gammaproteobacteria bacterium
CGACGGGCTTGGTCAGGAAGCCGAAAGCGCCCATCTGCGTGGCCTGCACGGCATCGGGGATGGTGCCGTGGGCCGTGAGGATGATGACCTTGAGGCCCGGATAGCGGTTCTGCAGCTCCTTGAGCAGGCCGATGCCGTCCATCTCGTCCATGCGCAGGTCGGTGACGACCAGGTCGGGGCGGAAGCGGCTCGCGGCCGCGAGCGCCTGGGCGCCGCTCTCGACGGCCTCGACTTCGTAGTTCTCGGCGCGCAGCCGGATGGTCAGCAGGCGCAGCAGGCCGGGGTCGTCGTCGACCACGAGGATGCGGGCCTTGCGCTTGGGAATCTGCAGCACTGCGTTCATGGTCGTCCCTCCGGAGCGGTGGGCTTGCGTACGGGTACGGTGGTCTGGCGTTCGATGTTGGCGATGGCGTCGAGCTTGGCCTGCGCGTCCTCGAGGGCCTTGCGCAGCCGGGTGTTCTCTTCGGTCTCGGCGGCGAGGCGGCGGTTCAGCGCGGCGAGCCGCTCGCGCTCCGCACGGTCGGAGTCGTTCTGCAGGCGCCGGTTCTCGGCCGCGAGCGCGAGCTGGCGGTCGACCTTCTGCAGCTCGAGGAAAGCCGCGGCATGCTCCACGGGCGTCATCGCCTCGGGCGCGGACAGCAGCTGGCGCAGCAGCTTCTGCGCGAGCACGGCGTCGGCGGACGGATGCCCCGGGGTCGCGACCGCCAGCGCGTAGCGCAGCTCGCTCGAGGGCGTCGGCGTGGTTTCGTAGTCGCGGCGGATGTTCGCGAAGATCTCGGCCTGTTCGGCCGTGCCGGCCTTGGCGAAGCGGTGCAGCAGCTCGAAGTAGAACGCCAGCGACTGTGCCTGCATCTGGTTGCGGTCGGGCTGGGCCACGGTTTCGGCGGCGCGGTCGCGCACGGGGCTCGTGACCGTGCAGCCGGCCAGCAGCGCGGCCAGCGCCGCGAGGCCGAGTGCACCGTGGTGAAGGACCGGGACGGAGTGGCGCATGGTGGGCTCAGGCGGCATGGGCCGTGGCCTCGGCGCCCGCGGCCGCCTCGGAGCGCAGCGGCATGCGGATGCGGAAGTGGGCGCCGGGGAACTCGCCGTCGACGATCTCGACGGAGCCGCCGTGCACGGTCACGAATTCCATGACGACCGAGAGGCCGATGCCCGTGCCCTTGACCGACCGGCCCGAGGGCTTGCCGGTGTAGAACGCGTCGAAGATCCGCGCCCGATCCTCCGGCGGGATGCCCGGGCCGGAATCGGCGACGTCGAGCACGAACACCTCGTCCTCGGCATGGGCGCGGACATGGATCGTGCCGCCGCGCGGCGAATACTTGATGGCGTTCGACAAGAGGTTCTCCAGGATCAACCGCAGCTTGCCGCGGTCGGCATACAGGGTCAGGTCGTCCACCTTGACGTCGAGGCGCACGCGCTGCGAGAGCAGCGTGAGCTGCTGGTTCTCGAGCACCTGCTTGATCAGCGGCCGGGCACGAAACTCGGACAGCTCCAGCCCCAGGCTCTGGCTCTGCCAGGCGCTGAAAGACAGGAGGTTTTCGATGAGTCGCTGCAGCTTGATGCCGTTGTCACGCAGGATGGCCATGACTTCACGCTGGCCACTGTCGAGCTCGCCCACGGCACCGTCCATCAAAAGGTCCGTGCCCTCCCGGATATTGGCAAGCGGCGTCTTGAGCTCATGTGACATATGTCGCAGGAATCGGTTCCGCTCCTGCGCGAGATCGAGCAGGCGCTGGCGCAGCCACTCGAGCTGGCGGCCGAGGCGCTCGAGGTCGAGCGGACCGGCCACGACGATGGGGTGGGAAAAAGTGCCCCGGCCGAGCTCGCTGATGGCGCGGTCGATCTGCCGCAGCGGCCGGCCGATCCAGTAGGTGACCAGCAGCACCACGACCAGGGTCAGCGGCACCAGCAGCGCCGACTGCAGGAACAGGCGCTGGCGGGCCGAGTCGGCCTGCAGGCGCAGCGCCGTGAGCTCGTTGTCGAGCTGGCGGTTGCCGCCTTCGGCGACCCGGGCGGCGACTTCGTTGAGGCGCTCGAAACGCGTCAGCAGGGCTTCGTAGTCCGGCGTGCCGGGCGGAGTCTCGAGCACTCCCTGTCGCAGCGACTGCTGCAGTCGCTGCACCGAAGCGAGCAGGGGGCTCGCGTCGGTGCCCGCGAGCTGCAGTGCGAGCTGCTGGCGGGTCGCGTTCAGCCGCTCGTCGGTCTGCGAATAGGCGTCCAGCAGCTTGCCGTCACCGAGCACCTGGTAGAGGCGTGCGGTGCGCTCGAGCGAGGCGATGGAGCTCAGCAGCACCTGGCTCGAGCGCGTGGCCTCGACGCCGCGCAGCACCAGCTCCTGGCTGGTGTTGGCGAGCTTGCGCATCTGCACCGCGGCATTGAGCACCGCGACGGCCAGCGGGATCGCGGCCAGGGCGAGGCCGAACAGCATGAGGCTGCTGAGGGATTTGGGGCGGGCCCAACGCATCCCCGGCATTTTAGGCCAGTGCACGCCGGCGCGGGCGGCGGTATGGCGGTCGGAGCAGCAACTGTATGCAGTTGCCGACAGTCGCGCGACCCGGGGGCAGGCGGCGGCTGGACGCGCCTCGAGCCTGCCGCGCCCGCTGCTGCACGGCTGGTTCGTGGACCGCTGCGGCTAGGCCCAGGGCTCGGCGGCCAGTTTTCGCTCCCAGGCGAGGGAGGAACGCACGATTTCGTCGAGGTCGTCGAGCCGCGGCGTCCAGCCGAGCACCTGCTTGATGCGGTCGGCCCGGGCGACGAGCACCGGCGGGTCGCCGGCGCGGCGCGGCTCCTCGCGCACGTTCAGGCGCGTGCCGCCGATGCGCTCGACCGACTGCAGGACCTCGCGGACGCTGTAGCCGTGGCCGTAGCCGCAGTTCAGCGTGGCCGAGGCACCGCCCTCGCGCAGGTAGCGCAGCGCATCGAGGTGCGCGGTCGCGAGGTCGGTGACGTGGATGTAGTCCCGCACTCCCGTGCCGTCGGGCGTCGGGTAGTCGGTGCCGAACACCGCCAGTCCCGGGCGCTTGCCGGCCACGGCTTCGGCGGCCACCTTGATCAGCAGCGTGGCCTCGCGGGTCGACTGGCCGACGCGGCCGGCCGGGTCGGAGCCGGCGACGTTGAAATAGCGCAGTGCGACGTGCCGCAGGGCCGTGGCGGCGGAGAGGTCCCGCAGCATCCACTCTGACATGAGCTTGGAGGTGCCGTAGGGGTTGATCGGTGCCGTCGGCGTGTCCTCGCTGGCGAAGCCGCTCTCGAGGATGCCGTAGACCGCGGCCGTCGAGGAGAACACGAAATGGCGCACGCCGTGCTCGGCGCAGGCCTGCAGGAGGTTCCGCGTCGAGCAGGTGTTGTTGCCGTAGTATTTGAGCGGATCGCGGACGGATTCGGGGACGATGGTATGCGCGGCGAAATGCAGCACGGTGTCGATGCGGTGTTCACGCAGCAGGCGGCCGACGAGCTCGCGATCGCCGACCTCGCCGACGACCAGCGGGGTATCGAGCGCCGCCTGGCGGAAGCCCGTGGACAGGTTGTCGAGCACGACGACCCGCTCGCCGCGTTCGCGCAGCTGCAGGACGACGTGGCTGCCGATGTAGCCGGCGCCGCCGGTGACGAGGACCGTTGACTGGGACATGCAGGTTTCCGCGACGATGATGCTCAGGAACGACAGGCCGACGATCATAGCCAAGGCGCCCGTGGCGGGCGTGACGCGACCGACATTGTGTGCGGGTGCCCACCCATGACGCGCTTCACGGATCGCCCCTTCGATGCCTTGTCGCCCGATGCCGTGCTGGCTGCGGCCGAGGCGCTGGGCATCGAGTGCGACGGACGGCTGTTCGCGCTCAACAGCTATGAGAACCGCGTCTACCAGGTCGGCTCGAGCAGCCACGGCAGCCTGGTCTTCAAATTCTACCGGCCCGGCCGCTGGAGCGACGCGCAGATCCTGGAGGAGCATGCGTTCGCGCTCGAGCTCGCGGCCGCGGAGCTGCCGGTGGTCGCGCCGCTGGCCTTCGGCGGCCGCACGCTGTGTCGCCGCGACGGCCTGCGCTACGCGGCCTTCCCGCGGCGCGCGGCGCGTGCCGTGGAGCTCGATTCCCGCGGCTCGCTGGAGCTCATCGGCCGCAGCCTCGGGCGGCTGCATGCGATCGGCGCGCGGCAGCGCTTCGCGGTACGACCGGCGCTCGGCGTCGAGCGGCTCGGCTGGCAGGCGCGCGACATGCTGCTCGGCTCGGACCTGCTCGACGAGTCGATCGCGGCGCGCTACGAGGAGGTCTCGCGCGAGCTGCTCGAGGCCGTCGATGCCGCCTGGTCGGGATTCGGGCCCCTGTCCATGATCCGCATCCACGGCGACTGCCACCTCGGCAACGTGCTCTGGGACGAGCACGGGCCGGTGTTCGTCGACCTCGACGACTGCATGACCGGGCCGCGGATCCAGGACCTCTGGATGTTCATCTCCGGCTCCGCGGACGAGCGGCGCGGCCAGTGGGACGAGCTGGCCGCCGGCTACCGCCAGTTCACCGACCTCGACGAGGCCGAGATCGCGCTGATCGAGCCGCTGCGCGCGCTGCGCATGGTCCATCACAGTGCCTGGATCGCCGCCCGCTGGAACGATCCGGCCTTCCCGCGCGCCTTCCCCTGGTTCACGAGCCCGCGCTACTGGCAGGAGCACCTGAGCGACCTGTGGCAGCAGCTCGAGGCCGTGGCGGCGCCGCCGATGGCGCCGCCTTAGCCCGCGCCGGGCGCCCGCGGCCGTACGCCGTCACAGTTATGACATCCGGCCGGGCGGGGCCGCCGGGGGCCTGTGCTACGGTCGCCCGGCTTGCCTGCTGGAGCAGTCGATGCCGGCCTTTGCGCCTCGTTCCTTGCTTTCCCCGCGCCGCCCGGGCGCGGCGTTCCTGGCCGTGCTCGCGGCGCTGGTCGTGACCGCCTGCGGCGGCGGGGGCGCGGACCAGAGTGGGTCTACGGTCGTGACGCCCGCGCCGGGGGCGACGCGCATCACCCTGACCGGGACCGCGACCTTCGAGCGCGTGCCATTCGCCGCGGCTGCGGGCGGCGGGCTCGACTTTGCGCGCGCCGCGCCCGCGCCGGCCCGCGGTCTGACCCTCGAAGCCCTGGCCGCCTCGGGCCAGACCGTGCTGGCCTCGACCACGACCGATGCCAACGGCCAGTTCACGCTCGACCTGCCTGCCGACACCGCGCTGTTCCTGCGCCTCAAGGCCGAGCTGCGCCGCAGCGGCGCGCCGTCCTGGCTGGTGACGGTGCGCGACAACACGGCCGGCGACGCGCTGTACGTCGTGGACACGACGACCTTCAACAGCGGTGCCGCGGCGCTGCGCCGCGACGTGCATGCCGGCAGCGGCTGGACGGCCGGCAGCGGCTACGACGGCGCGCGCGCGGCCGCGCCGCTCGCGATCCTCGACACGCTCTGGCAGGCGATGCAGCTCGTGCTGTCGGTCGACGCCACGGCGCGCTTTCCCGAGCTCGAGGCCTACTGGAGCCCGCGCAACATCGGCTGCGACGAAGGCGCGCTGGGCTTCTGCGACGGCACGGCGGCGGCGCGGGCCCGCGGCGAGATCGGCACCAGCTTCTACGCGATCCTCGGCTCGCAGGGCTCGAGCATCTACGTGCTCGGTGCGGCCGATATCGATTCGGACGAGTTCGACCAGCACGTGCTGGCCCACGAATGGGGTCACTACTACCAGGACAATTTTTCGCGCGACGACAGCATCGGCGGGCCGCATTCGGCCAGCGAGCGGCTCGACCTGCGGGTCGCCTTCAGCGAGGGTTGGGGCAATGCCTTCGCCGGCATGGTCCGCGGCGATCCGGTCTATCGCGACAGCTTCGGCACGCAGCAGCGCAGCGACTTCGCGATCGACGTCGAGAACAATGCCGTGACCTTCCCCGGCTGGTTCAGCGAAGGCTCGGTGCAGTCGATCTTCTACGACCTGTTCGACGCCAGCAACGAGCCCGGCGACGCGGTCGAGCTCGGCTTCGGACCCGTCCACGCGGCGATGCGCGGCGGCATCCGCGACACCAGCGCGTTCACCTCGGTGTATGCCCTGTTCAATGCGCTGCGCGCATCGCGGCCCGAGCAGGCGGCCGGCATCGCCGCGCTCGCGAGCGGGCAGCTCATCGCCGCGGCGCCGGACGACTTCGGCAGCGGCGAGAGCAATTCCGGGGGCGATGCGCGCAACCTGCCGATCTTTCCGCTCATGACGCCCGGCACGACGCGCCAGCTGTGCTCGAATCTTCCCACGGGCCGATCCGCGGTCTACAACAAGCTCGGCAACCGCCGCTACCTGCGTTTCACACTGGCGGTCAGCGGCATGGTGTCGATCGCGGTGCGCAACGGCCGCAGCGGTACCGATCCGGACATCGTCCTGTATGCTGCGGGCGTCGAACGCGGCCGCGCGGAGGACGTGGTCTCGGGGACCGAAACCCTGACCCTGCCGCTGCAGGCCGGCACCTACGTCGCGGAGATCTACGAGTACTCCAACGTCGAGGGAACGGCGCCGCGCGGCAACGAATGTTTCGATGTGACGCTGACCGTCTCCTGAACGTTTCGAGGCGTAAGTTCCATGTACAGCACCTTTGCGCTCACGATCGTACGGCTCGCGCTCGCGGCCACCGCACTCGGCACGCTGGCCGCCTGCGCCGGCGGCGATGCGCCGGCCCAGGCGCAGCAGGGCGGGCGCACCGCGCAGCCTTCCGCGGCCGAGTCCCGGCCGCGCGGCAAGGCTGCCGTCGACGGCATGGTCGCGGCGGTTTCGGCGCCCGGCAAGCCGGGCGCGCCGGTCGAGCGGAAGTTCGACCTCGCCGCGCGGCCCGAGCTCGGCCAGCCGCTCGAAGTCGCCGTCGCAGTCGTGCCGCGCAGCGCCGACGTCAGCCAGCTGCGCGTCGTGTTCCAGTCGAACGAGGCCGTCGAGGTGCAGTCGGGCAACGAGGCGGTGCAGGACAAGCCCGCAGACGGCGTCGCGATGACCCAGACGGTCACGGTCGTGCCGCGGCGCGAAGGCGTGTTCTACCTCGGTGCCGTGGC
>JADLDF010000478.1 GCA_020846815.1 Gammaproteobacteria bacterium
ACCGACGTCTGGATCGCCGGCCGTGCGCATCTCGCGGCGCGCGAGCTCTGCCTGATCGACCCTGGAAAGATCGCGGCAGCCGCGAGGCAATGGTCCGTGCGCATGGGAATCGGAGAACAGCGATGAGCACGAATCCGCCAGCCGGCGCGGTCGATCCCGCCGAGGTCGCCAAGTTCGACGCGGCCGCACACCGCTTCTGGGACGAGCGCGGCGAGTTCCGCACACTGCACCGGCTGAATCCGCTGCGCCTCGCCTACGTCGGCGCGCGCTGCACGCTGGCCGGCAGCCGCGTCGCCGACATCGGCTGCGGCGGCGGGCTGCTGGCCGAGGCCCTGGCACGCAGCGGCGCCCAGGTCACGGCAATCGACCTCGCTCCCGCGATGATCCAGGTCGCGCGGCTGCACGCCCGCGCCGGCGGGCTGCAGATCGACTATCGCTGCGAATCGGTCGAGTCGCTGGCCGCGGCTGCGCCCGGCGCTTTCGACGTCGTCACCTGCATGGAGATGCTGGAGCACGTGCCCGAGCCGGCCGGCACGCTGCACGCCCTCGCGACCCTGCTGCGGCCCGGCGGACGCCTGTTCGTCTCGACGCTGAACCGCAGCCCGCGTGCCTTCCTGCTCGCGATCGTGGGCGCGGAGTACCTCGCGCGCATGATCGCGCCCGGCACCCACGAATACGAACGCCTGATCCGGCCTGCCGAGCTCGCGCGCTGGGCGCGTGCCGCGGGGCTCGAGCTGAGCGAACTCGCCGGCGTCGAGTTCAATCCCGTGACCGAACAATGCCGGCTGACTCCGGACACGCAGGTGAACTACCTGGCGAGCTTCGAGCGTCCGGCGTAGGCCGCCCGATGCAGCCGCCGGTACCGGCCGGGTCCGAGCGTTACCTGGCCTGGCTCTACACGCCGGCCGATGCGCGCGCCGACGTCGCCGCGCTGCTGGCGCTCGAAGCGGAAATCGCCGCCGGCGCGCGGCCCGGTCTCGATCACGGCGTCGCGCACGCACGTCTCGGCTGGTGGCTCGAGGAGACGGCGGCACTCGCCGCCGGGCAGCCTCGGCATCCGCTCGGGCGGCAGCTCGCGGCAGCCTTTGGCGCACGCGGCCTGTCGCCGCCCGACCTGCGCGGCCTCGCCGGGCTCGCCCGCTGCGATCTCGCCTGCACGGCTTTCGAATCGAGGTCGGAATACGCCGATTACCTGTCGCTCTGGTCGCTTGCACTGTTCCGCAACCTCGCACTGCGCTTCGAGCCACGGCCGCAGGCGCGCGCCGCGCTCGAGCGTTTCTGCAGCGTCGCCGGCCCCGCGGTACGCGACGTCGAGCTGGTCGCGCGGCTCGCGTCCGATGCGCGCCTCGGTCGCGTGCACGTGCCGCTGGTCGGCGCCGCGGCCGCAAGGGACCATGCAGCCTGGCAGCAGCAACCCTGGCCGCCGGCACAGGCCGAGGTGCTGCGCGAGCGGCTCGGAGCGCGCCGTGCAGCGCTCGGCGGCGCCGCACGCGAGCTGCCGGCCGAACACCGGCCTGCGCTGCGGCCCTTGCTCGTCTGGTGCGCACTGGCCGAGCGGCGCGCGCGAGACTGTGTCGCGGCGCTGCCGCTCCAGTACGATGCCGGCCGTTTCGATGCCATCGCCGCGGCCTGGGCCGCGTGGCGCGCCGCCCTGGCCGCCGCGCGCGGACGCCTGCCCGCGGCCCTGCAGGAGAGCCGATGACACCCGCCGAACTGCGCGCCCGTTTCGATCCGCGGCGCCTCGCACCCGACCCCGACGCCCTCGCCGGGCGCGTGATCGCGATCACCGGTCCGACGGCGGGCCTCGGCCGCGCGCTCGCGCTCGAGTTCGCGCGCCGCGGCGCCGAGCTGATCCTGCTCGGGCGCTCCGTGCGCAAGCTCGAAGCCCTGGATGCCGAGATCGGTGCGCTGCTGCGCCATGGCGGTGCGGCCGTGGTGCCGCCCGTGCTCGCGCCGCTCGATCTCGAGAAGGCGCTGGCCGGCGACTACGACGCCATCGCCGAGGCGATCGAGAAACGCTGGGGACGGCTCGACGGCCTGGTCCACAACGCCGCGTTGCTCGGCACGCTGGCGCCGATCGAACAGTACGACGTGCCGACCTGGATGCGCGTCATGCACGTGAACCTCAACGCGGCCTTCGCACTGACGCAGGTGCTGATGCCGGCGCTGCGCGCCTCGGCCGACGCCTCGGTGCTGTTCACCTCGAGCGGCGTCGGCCGCCAGGGGCGCGCCTACTGGGGCGCCTATGCAGTGTCGAAGTTCGCGGTCGAGGGCCTGGTGCAGGTGCTCGCGGCCGAGCTCGAGCGCAGCCCGGTGCGCGTCAACGCGATCAATCCGGGACGCGCGCGCACGGCCATGCGTCGCCAGGCCTATCCTTCCGAGGACCTCGCGGCCCTGCCCGATCCGGCAGCGCTGACGGAGCCCTATGTCGTGCTCATGGGAGCGCAGTCCCGCGGCATCACCGGCGGGAGCTTCGACGCCCAGTAGGCCGTGCACGGCCGCGCGCCGCTGCAGCGCTGCTGCGACTCGCTGCCCCGGCACCGCGGGGACGCGCCGCTGCTGCAGTCCGCGGCTTCGGCGCTGCAGCAGTCCTGGGACTCGCCGCTGCGGCCGTCCACGGATTCGACGCTGCAGCGGCCCGAGCACCTGTCGTCACACCCGGGCGCGCCTCGGCCACGGCGGCCGCAGCAGGCGTCTCGTCGAGCAGTGCGGCCTCCTCGGCATGCAGCAGACGGAAGTGACCCCGGCCGAGATCGCGCGTCAGCCGCAGCTCGCCGAGCGCGGTGCGCATCACGCGGCTGACGACGACCCCCTGCCGCTCGAACAGCTGCCGCACGGCCTTGCCGCTCGGGCCGCGCGCGCGGATGTGGTACCAGCGGTTGCTGGCATCGCCCTCCTCGCCCGAAGCCTCGAGCGACTCGACCCGCAGCACGCTGCCGTCGTCGAGCTCGCCGCGCAGCACCGCCTCGCGCCCGGCGTCGTTGAGATCGCCGCGCACCCTGACGCTGAACTCCGAGATCGAATCGCGCACGCGCCGCTGCAGGCGTGCGGCCAGCGCACCGTCGGAGGTGAGCAGCTCGAGGCCACCGTCGATGCGCGGCATGGGACTGATCGCGACGAAGCGCCGCCCGGCGCGCCGCGGCAGGCGCGGCACCAGGCCCTGCTGCAGGTCGTCGCCCGGCGAGCGGTGGCAGAGGAACACGCTGTCGGGCGCACGGCGCCGGACCGGATGGCGGGCCTGGCGCACCGGCCGCCCATCGACGCGGATTTCATCGCGACGTTCGACGCGCTGGCCGAGCACCGCAGCCGTGCCGTTCACGGTCACCCGGCCGTCGCGGATCCACTGCTCGGCCTGGCGGCGCGAAGCGAGGCCCGCCTCCGCGAGCACCTTCTGGAGCCGCTCGCCGGGCAAATCGCTGCTCATCGGGAAGCGCGCGCCGCGCCGCTCAGTCGTCGTGCGCGGGCGGTGCCGCGACCAGCCCGGCGGCCTCGGGACCCGCTGCCTCGCGCTCTTCGGCGTCGCCATCGGCATCGCCGTCGCCGTCGAACAGCTCGTCGTCGGGCAAGGCGGCCTCGATGCGCACGCCGATGACTTCCTCGCCGTCGTCGAGGAGGTCGGGATCGGTCCCGGATTCGACGTCGTCGTCGCCGACCTCGTCGTCCTCGGCGGCGGCCCCCGCGTGCACCACTGCCAGCGTCGGCACCTCGCCCGTCGCGTCGTCGCCGCCCGCCACCGCCATCTCGCCCGCCGCCGCGTCGCCACCGCCCACCACCGCCGTCTCGCCTGCAGCGCCCTGGCTTTCCGGGATCGCGGTATCCGACGCCACGGCCTCGCCTTCGGCGCCCGTCGTCACGGCCGTGGCGGGCTCTGCTTCGCCTTCCGCGGCCGCATCGGCCACGAGCGCGACTTCGTCGCCGCTGCCTTCGGCGGTGCCCGGCAAGGGCAGCTGCATGTGGATCTCGCCCATGGCCTTGAGCTCGGCGAGCGGCGGCAGGTCGTCGAGCGACTTCAGGCCGAAATAGTCGAGGAACTCGCGCGCCGTGCCCAGCAGCTCCGGATGGCCGGGCACGTCGCGGTGCCCGACGACCCGCACCCAGTTGCGCTCCATGAGCGTCTTGAGGATGTTCGGATTCACGGCCACGCCGCGCACCGACTCGATCTCGGCGCGCGTGATCGGCTGGCGATAGGCGATCAGCGCCAGCGTCTCGAGCAGCGCGCGCGAATAGCGCTGCGGACGCTCGGGCCAGAGCCGCGAGATCTCCGCGGCATACGCCTGCCGTACCTGGATCCGCACTCCGCTCGCAGTTTCCTTGACCTCGATGCCGCGCCCTTCGCAGGCGGCCGCCAGATCGGCGATCGCGGTCCGCAGCGCGTCCTTGTCGGGCCGCGCGGACTCCTCGAAGAGCTGCGCCAGCTCGGCCACCGACAGCGGCCGGCCGGCGGCGAGCAGCGCGGCCTCGATGACGTTCCTGATGTGGTTGTCGCTCATGGTTCCTCGGACGGCGGCGGCGTGGCGTACGGCGATTGTTCGTCTACCACTGGTGCTTCGACGGGATCGTTGCTGGCCACCAGGTGCAGCGCACGGTTGGGGCCGGCCGAACGCACGTGCAGCGGGCCATAGGCCTCGGTCTGCACGATGTCGAGCAGGCCTTCCCGGACCAGCTC
>JADLDF010000479.1 GCA_020846815.1 Gammaproteobacteria bacterium
ACGGCCGCCAGAAGAATCCGATCCGCGCCCATCAGCGGCTGCACGTCGTCGCCTACGACTACGGCATCAAGCGGAACATCCTGCGGCTGCTCGCCGACCAGGGCTGCCGCGTCACCGTCGTGCCCGCCCAGACCAGTGCTGAGCAGGTGCTCGCGCTGCAGCCCGACGGCATCTTCCTGTCCAGCGGCCCCGGTGATCCCGAGCCCTGCGACTATGCGATCGGCGCGATCCGTCAGCTCATCGGGACCGACATCCCGATCTTCGGCATCTGCCTCGGCCACCAGCTGCTCGGCCTCGCGAGCGGCGCACGCACCGTCAAGATGAAGTTCGGCCACCACGGCGCGAATCACCCCGTGCAGGACCTCGAGACCAAGCGCGTGCTGATCACCTCGCAGAACCACGGCTTCGCGGTCGACGAGGCGACGCTGCCGCCCAACCTCGTCGCGACCCACCGCTCGCTGTTCGACGGCTCGCTGCAGGGCATCGCCCGCACCGACCACCCGGCGTTCAGTTTCCAGGGCCACCCCGAGGCGAGTCCCGGGCCGCACGATCTCAAGCCGCTGTTCGAGCGTTTCACGCAGGCGATGCTCAAACGCCTCGCCGGCCAGCTGAAGCGCCTCAATACCGCCACGCGCTGATCCCGACCACCCCCGCGCGCCAGACCAGACCCGGACAGAGATGCCCAAGAGAACCGACATCGAGAGCGTGATGATCATCGGGGCCGGACCGATCGTGATCGGCCAGGCCTGCGAGTTCGACTATTCCGGCGCGCAGGCCTGCAAGGCGCTGCGCGAGGAGGGCTACCGGGTGATCCTGGTGAACTCCAACCCGGCGACCATCATGACCGACCCCGAGATGGCCGACTCGATCTACATCGAGCCGATCAACTGGCGCACGCTCGCCCGCATCATCGAGAAGGAGCGCCCCGATGCGCTGCTGCCGACCATGGGCGGCCAGACCGCGCTCAACTGCGCGCTCGACCTGGTGCGCGAGGGCGTGCTCGAGAAATACGAGGTCGAGCTGATCGGCGCCTCGCGCGACGCCATCGACATGGCCGAGGACCGCGAGCTGTTCCGCAACGCCATGCGCGACATCGGCCTCGAGTGCCCGCGCTCCTCGATCGCGCGCAGCGTCGAGGAGGCGCTGTCGCTGCAGGCGAGCATCGGCTTCCCCTGCGTGATCCGTCCCTCGTTCACGCTCGGCGGCTCGGGCGGCGGCATCGCCTACAACCGCGAGGAGTTCGAGGCGATCGTCACCCGCGGCCTCGATGCCTCGCCGACCACCGAGGTGCTGATCGAGGAGTCGGTGCTCGGCTGGAAGGAATACGAGATGGAAGTGGTCCGCGACCGCGCGGACAACTGCATCATCATCTGCTCGATCGAGAACCTCGACCCGATGGGGGTGCACACGGGCGACTCGATCACGGTCGCGCCCGCGCAGACGCTGACCGACAAGGAAGACCAGATCATGCGCGACGCCTCGATCGCCGTGCTGCGCAAGATCGGCGTCGATACCGGCGGCTCGAACGTGCAGTTCGCGGCCAATCCTGCCAACGGCAAGCTGCTGGTCATCGAGATGAACCCGCGCGTGTCGCGCTCCTCGGCGCTCGCTTCCAAGGCCACCGGCTTCCCGATCGCCAAGATCGCCGCCAAGCTCGCGATCGGCTACACGCTCGACGAGCTGCGCAACGACATCACCGGCGGCGCCACTCCGGCCTCGTTCGAGCCCTCGATCGACTACGTCGTCACCAAGATCCCGCGCTTCACCTTCGAGAAGTTCCGCGCCGCCAACGACCGCCTGACCACGCAGATGAAGTCCGTGGGCGAGGTCATGGCCATCGGCCGGACCTTCCAGGAGTCGCTGCAGAAGGCGCTGCGCGGCCTCGAGACGGGTCTCGACGGCCTCAACGAGATCGTCACGGGCGCCATGAACGACGACACGGCCGCGCAGGTCGCGCAGGAGCTGCGCTCGCCGGGTCCGAACCGCCTGCTGTACGTCGCCGACGCGTTCCGCGCCGGCTGGTCGCAGGAGCGCGTCCACGAGCTGTCGAAGATCGACCCCTGGTTCCTCGCACAGATCGAGGACCTGATCGTCGAGGAGCGCGAGATCCTCGCGCGTGGCCTCGCGTCGCTGACCAGGGAGCGCCTGCTCGATCTCAAGCGCAAGGGTTTCTCCGACGCGCGTCTCGCGCGCCTCACCGGCATCACCGAAAAGGCGATGCGCGCGCGGCGCCAGAAGCACGGCATCCGGCCGGTCTACAAGCGCGTCGACACCTGTGCCGCCGAGTTCGCGACGTCGACCGCGTATCTCTATTCCACCTACGAGGAGGAAAGCGAGGCGCAGCCGACCAGGAACCGCAAGATCATGATCCTCGGT
Organism: Gammaproteobacteria bacterium; assembly: GCA_020846815.1. Next base: position 2,377 of record JADLDF010000479.1, read on the forward strand.
GGCGGCCCGAACCGCATCGGTCAGGGTATCGAGTTCGACTACTGCTGCGTCCATGCCGCCCTCGCACTGCGCGAGGACGGCTTCGAGACCATCATGGTCAACTGCAACCCGGAGACCGTCTCGACCGACTACGACACCTCCGACCGCCTGTACTTCGAGCCGTTGACGCTCGAGGACGTGCTGGAGGTCATCGACAAGGAAAAGCCCGAGGGCGTGATCGTGCAGTACGGCGGCCAGACGCCGCTGAAGCTCTGCCGAGCACTCGAGGAAGCCGGCGCGCCGATCATCGGCACCAGCCCCGAGTCGATCGACATCGCCGAGGACCGCGAGCGCTTCCAGAAGCTCGTCGGCCAGCTCGGGCTGCGCCAGCCGGCCAATGCCACGGCGCGCACCGAGGAGCAGGCGATCACGCTCGCGCGCGACGTCGGCTACCCGCTGGTCGTGCGCCCGTCCTACGTGCTCGGCGGCCGGGCCATGGAGATCGTCTTCAACGAGGACGACCTGAAGGCCTACATGACCGACGCGGTCAAGGTCTCGAACCAGAGCCCGGTGCTGCTCGACCGCTTCCTCGACGACGCGACCGAGGTCGACGTCGATG
>JADLDF010000480.1 GCA_020846815.1 Gammaproteobacteria bacterium
CCGGTGCGCGTCGCGATCCATTCGTCGCTGGTCTCGATGAGGGTCGCGAGATCGTCATTGGAAAGCGTCGCCGGGGGCAGGCACTTGCCCCAGCCGACGATGCTGGCATTGGGCATGGGATCCCCTTCCCGCGGCGCGGTCCTTTGCGCGCAGGATACGCGCGCCCGGGCCGTGTTTCCACGAGTCGGCCAGCAGGGGCGGTCGCCGGACCGCGGCACGATCCCCGGGGGTTATGGTCTGCCCGACGCGTGATTTCGAGGGAGACCGCCCAGCCATGTGGATGCCACCGATGGCCAGCCGCCGCATCACGCGATCGCGCCGAGCACCTCGAGCGAGACGCGTTCCGCCGATTCCAGTGCGCCTTCCATGCCGCGGCTGCCGACCGAGGTGTGCTCGCCGCAGAAGAACAGGCGCTGGTGCGGCTGGGCGATGGCGTTGCGGAACTCATTGACCTGGCCGGGCTCGTAGATCGCCCAGTCGCCGGCCGCAAATGGATCGGCAGCCCAGGAATGCGCCGCGCCGAGCTCGAGCTGGCCCTTGGCCGCGGGCCGCAGGCGCTCGAACTCCGCGATGATCATCCTGCCGCCCTCCTGCAGGCCGAAGCGGTCGATGTACTGGGCCGCCAGGCCGCGACACCAGACGGTGAGACTGGTGACCCGGTCATCGACCTCGCCGTACTTCTGCGCGATCACCATGCCGAGCATGCCGTCGGTCCACATCGACGGCGACAGACCGTCGCTCTCCCAGAACGGCTTCTTCGGAATGAGATGGAACTGCGTGATGGGAATGTGGCCGAGCGTCTTGATGGCCTTGTTCTGCACCGGCGGGGGCAGCGGATCGAGAGCGACGTGGCGCAGCGTCGAGAACGGCATGGAACAGACGACGGCCTTGGCCCGGTAGCTCGTGCCGTCGGCACAGCTGACTCTGGCGCCGGTGCCGGTGACCGAGATCGCGACCACCTGCTTGCCTTGCAGCAGATCGCCCTTCACGCGCCCGGCCATCGCAATCGGCAGCTTCTGGTTACCGCCCTTGTAGACGCCGAGCAGGACGTTGGGGGCGCCGCCGCCCGGTCCCGCGCCGCCCGGTGGCGCGCTGCCGGGCGCCGCGCCGCCGCGTACTGCGCCGGGTGGCGGGGCTGCGGGCCGTGCCGGCGCTGCGCCGCCGGGGCCCGCAGCGCCGGTGCGCGAGAGTCCGAACAGCGCGCCGCGGTTGACGTTCTGCCAGTAGTCGGAGAACGCCTGCTGCAGCAGCGAGACGTCGTACGACGTGGTGCCATAGGCGATGTTGGATTCGAAGCCGAGCCGGATCATCTCTTCGCTCGCCCCCTTGGACGCGAGGAAGTCGTGCACCGAAATGTCGTACTGCGCGTGCTTCGCGTCGTACCAGTTCTCGAGATCCTTGAAGGGCATGTGCTGCTTGAACATCGCATCCGACCACGCCCAGGGCGGCAGCTGTTTCTGCGCGGCGGGAAACGGGTTCTTCGGATGCGCCGGCCAGTCCTTCAGCGGGATGTGCTCGCCGCCCACGAACAGTTCCTGGCCGCTACGCAACGCGAACAGCCGCGGCGCGAGATTGATGATCTCGACGCCGTACTTGGCGCCCGCAGCGATGCAGCGGCCATAGGCCGTGGCGATGCTGTTGCCGCCGACCTCGGGATGGCCCGGCAGATCGAACAGCGAGTAGACACGGCCGCCGACGCGCTTGCGACCTTCGAGCAGCAGCACCTTCTGGCCGTTCTCCTCGAGCGTGAGCGCGGCTTCGAGACCGGCGAGCCCGGCGCCGATGACGATGACGTCGGGGTCTCCCGAACCCGTTGCGGCATGCGCGCGGCTGGCTGGCAGCGCGGCGGCGACGGCAGCGGCCGTGGCCGCCGAGGTAACGACGAAATCGCGACGGGTGATCGACATGTTGTGATGCTCCTTGGGCCAGGTGACTGTTCTACACGTCCCGGGCGGGCCCAATCAATTTGCCGGCGGCCGCATCGCGGCCAGGATTGCGGATCACGGGCGGGGACAGCCGCGGCGCCAACCGGCGTGGTGCGGGGAGGCGGGCTGGTCGCGCTGCCAGGCATTGCGGCTACTCAGGGCAGCCGGCACTGCAGCACCTTGCGTTCGGTGATCGAGCCGATCAGCAGCTGCCGGTTGAATACGGCGCCGACGCTGCCGGCGGAAAGCTGCTCGCCGCCGTTCAGGTAGACCTCGACCAGGCGTTCGGCGTCCCTGGCTTCGGGACGAAAGCGGAACAACTGGGTTGGCGCGAGGTTGCGCGGGTCGCCGAAGTGCATGGCGAGCGCGAGCACCCTGGGGTGCGCGGCGATCCAGGCGGAACCGTCGGCATCCACGTTGATGTTGTCGGGGGCGCTGCCGAGCCCGACGTGTTCGAGCAGCACGAGATCGCCGGAGGCGGCGTTGCGCGAGAACACGGCGAGGCGGTTGCCCGCGGTTTCGCTGACGTAGACGCGCGAGCCGTCCGGGCTCATCGCGAGACCCGAAGCGGACTTGAGTCCCGAAGCCACGGCGCGCACCGCACGGCCGTCGAAATAGACCACCTGCGACAGGCCGCGACGGAACAGCAGCTCGGTGGCGCGTGCGAAGCCGCTGTCCGCCCCGGAGCCGTTGGCGACGTAGAACTGCTCCGGCCCGGTGGCGACGATTGCGTTGGGGTCGGTCAGCAAGGGGTCGCGCACCGTGCGCACCGGCGCGAAGGCGCCGGTGGCGGTCTGCTCGAAGATCTCGATGGTGTGGCCGGCGCCGGGCGGGTGGCTGATCACGAACAGCCGCTGCGAGCCGTCGCCGGCGCGGTACAGCGACATGCCGTGCGGCCGGAACAGCGGCGGATCCGAGGCGAGGGCAGGGCGCGGGCGCGACTCGGGGAGATTCAGGTCGAGCAGCATCACCGTGCCGAGTACCGGCCTGCCTTCGAGCTGGCCGCGGCGGTCGAGATAGGAGAGGTAGGCGAGACCGCGGGCGCGATCGAGCTGGATGTCTTCGGCGCTGGCCGCCGTCGGCACGGCGGTGCAGGTGCCGGCGAAGTGCGGTTTCAGGGTCCTGAAATGGCCGCCGTGGCGGAGAAAGTCGAGGACGAGGACGACCACGAGCACGGCGACGACGAGTGCGGTCCAGCCGATGCGCTTGAACCAGGTCTTCAACGATGCACTCCGTTGTGCGTCTGTCCGCGGCGCGGTCCCCGCGGGAAACATTCATTGTAGCGCGCGACCGCGCCGGTCCAGGGTGGGGAAACCGTCCACGGAGCAGACCCATGAGCCGGCGGATCTCCCGGCGCGCCGTTTCCGGAGCGCGCGCGGCGGCGGCGGTCAGCGCGGCATGCCGGTGCGGAACTCGCGCAGGGGCAGAGCTGCTCGCCGCGTCGCGGCAGGTGTGTCGCCCTCGAGGCCGATGAGGTCTTCCCAGAAAACTTCGTGGCCCTTGCGCTGTCCCTTGATGGCCACGCGCAGGCGATCGGGCATGAGAGTGACCACATAGGGCCTGTCGCCGATCCGCAATTCACGGCGCACCGGCCGGTCGAGTTTGGTGACCATCGGCGCGGCCTCAGCGGTCCGCGGGGCGGGTCGTGGCATTGTTGTGGATCGTCGCCATGTCCGGTCTCCTGCGGCTGCACGCCGAGCGGCGTGAGCGGCAGGGGCTTCGCCATTTGCTCGCGGATCTCCCGGAGCTTCGCGTTCCTCGAGCAGCTGCTTGTTGGCGATGGTCTGGCCTTGCAGGTACTGCTCGGCGACTGCACGGCGCTGGCGGTCGTACTGGTCGAGCAGCGCGTCCGGCGCCGCGCCCTGCCAGATCTTCGCCAGGCGCTGCGCGAGGCCGTGGGCATCGTGCAGGCCGAAATTCAGGCCCATGCCACCGAGCGGATTGTTGACGTGCGCGGCGTCGTCGGCGAGCAGCACGCGGCCGCGGCGATAGGTGGTGGCGACGCGCTGGTGCACCGCGTAGAGGTTGGTGTGGCTCACCTCGGCGCCGCGGCTCGACGGCACGAAGGCGTCGAGGCGGTCGGCGGCGCGGGCGAAGTCGAGCAGCTCGTGCTCGGCTTCCTCGGGACGCGTCGGGAACACGCAGCGCCAGACGCCGCGTCCGTCCTCGCCCGGCACCTTGAACGTCGCGGCCCATTCGACCGGATCCATGGTGTAGCTGCTGAAGGCGAAGCCGAGCGGCTCGAAGTCGAAGGTCGTCATGATCACCAGGAAGCGCTCGGGCCAGGTGAAGCCCTCGAAGCCGATGTCCTGCGACTTGCGCACCACGCTGCGCCCGCCGTCGGCGCCGATCAGCCAGCGGCCGCGCAGCTGCGAATGCCTGCCGACGACGCAAGCCAGCCAAGGCGATGCCGACAGCCAGCCGGTTCAGGTCCCCAGCAGCGAGCGCAGCGTCGCCGCGCCTAGATGCGTCTCGATCAGGTCGGCGAGCCCGTCGAGGCTCGCATCCAGAGTCCGCACGCCGCTGCCGAACAGCGCGCGCAGTACGGTCGCGTCCTCGAACAGACCGTGCGCGGCGATGCCGAGCACGTTGCCGGCCTGCCAGCCGATGGTCTCGCCAGCGGTGCCGAACAGCGCCGTCGTCGCAGTGCCGTGGGTCGCGGCGGTGCGGCCGCAGCGGATCTCGTAGGCCGGCAGCTCGAGCCCCGACAGGGCCTGCCAGGGCGCCGCCAGCGTGCCGAAGCGCACTGCGGCCGCACGCAGTCGCTTCGGTGCTGCATGGCGCGTCGCGAGCGGCAGCAGGCCGAGGCCGGGCAGCGGGCCGTGCGGCTCGCCATCGACGCCCTCGGGATCGTCCAGCCATTCCCCCAGCACTTGCAGGCCGCCGCAGATCCCGAGCAACGGCCGGCCGCGTCGTGCGTGCTGCAGGATCGGTTCGACCAGCCCCTGCGCGCGCAGCCAGGCGAGATCGCCGCTGACCTGCTTGGAGCCGGGCAGCACAATCCAGTCCGCCGCTTCGAGCTCGGCGGCCGTGCGCGCCCAGCGCAGTGCCGCGGCCGTGGCCAGCGGCTGGAATTCGTCGAGATTGCTGAGCTGCGGCCAGGCGACGACGGCGATGCGTGGTCCGCGCGCGGACGCTGCGGGCAGGGCATGCAGGCCGTCCTCGTCGGGCAGGCCGTGATCGCGCTGCATCGGCAGCACGCCGAGCAGCGGCACGCCCGTCAGCGCCTGCAGCTGCGCGGGTCCCGGCGCCAGCAGCGTCGCATCGCCGCGGAACTTGTTGAGCACGAAGCCGGCGAGCGCCGGCCGCAGGTCGTCGGGCAGCAGCGCCCAGGTGCCGTGCAGGTGCGCGAAGGCGCCGCCGCGGTCGATATCGGCGACCAGCAGTGCGCGCAAGCTGCCGAGCTCGCGTGCCCAGCGCGCCGTGCCGAGGTTCACGTAGTCCTGCGGCGCCAGGTTGATCTCGGCCGGCGAGCCTGCACCTTCGATGATCAGCAGATCGTGCTGTGCCGCGAGGCGCAGGAAACTCGCGCGCGCCGCGGCCGCGAGCGCGGCGCTGCGTTCGCGCCAGGGCAGGCAGGACAGGGCCGCGTCGGCACGGCCGTGCAGCACGACCTGGCTGGCGGTGTCGCGCTCGGGCTTGAGCAGCACGGGGTTCAGGCCCACGTGCGGCGGCACGCGGGCCGCGAGTGCCTGGAAATACTGCGCCGAGCCGATTTCGCCGAGACCCTCGTCCGCATCGCCGCGGATGTCCGTCGAGAGGGGCACCACGCGCGCGTTGTTGCTCATGTTCTGCGCCTTGAACGGCGCGACGTCCATGCCCTCGCGCGCCGCCCAGCGGCACAGTGCCGTGGTCAGCAGGCTCTTGCCGGCGCCGCTGCTCGCGCCCCAGACCATCAGCGCGGTCTTCATCGGCCGGATCCGCTCCCGCCGCTCATGCTCCGAGCGCCAGCGCCACGCGCGGCCGCCCATCGTCCCCGGTCTCGAAGCGGATCGCGCCTTCGAACACCGTCACCAGTGCGTGCTGCACATCGGCATCGCCCGGCGCACCGCTGGCGACCAGACGGCCCTGCGCTAGTACCAGCAGCCGGTCCGCCTGCAGTGCCACGGCCAGATCGTGTAGCACGCTGACGACGGCGCACGGGCGCTGCCGGTCGCGCGTCAGCCGGCGGAACAGCTTCGCCAGTGCCACCTGATGCGGGGCATCGACGTGCGTCGTCGGCTCGTCGAGCAGCAGCAGCGGCGCCTCGGTCGCCAGCGCGCGCGCCAGCAGCACGCGCTGGCGCTCGCCGCCGGACAG
>JADLDF010000481.1 GCA_020846815.1 Gammaproteobacteria bacterium
CTCACGCGGGCTGCTTCGAGCCCGCGGCCACGGTCGCGCCCTGCGTCTCGAGCCGCTGGATCACCGCGTCGATGCCCTTCTGGTCGATCTCGGCGCCGAAGTCCTCGCGGAAGCTCTTGACGTAGCTGATGCCCTCGATCGTGACGTCCCAGGCCTTCCAGCCCGCCTCGCCCTTGCGCAGCGAATAGTTCACCGGGATCTTCTCGCCGTTGCTGCGCTTGACCTCGGTGCGTACCGACGCGGTCGTCGCGGCCGGGTCGACCTTGGACGGCAGCACCCTTATCCGGTCGCCCGTGAACTCGACCAGCGCGTCGCCGTAGTTGTTCAGCAGCGACTTGTAGAACGCGTCGACGAAGCGCTGGCGCTGCGCCGGTGTCGCGGTGCGCCAGTGCCGTGCGAGCACCAGGCGCGCTGCATAGTCGACGTCGAAATGCGGCAGCAGGATCCGGTCGACCAGCGCGTACACCTTGCTCGGATCCTTGCGGTATTCGGCGCGGCGTGCATCGAGCTCCTTGAGCATGGCGTTCGCCGCCGATTCGATCAGCTGCGAAGGGCCGCTGGCGTCGACCTCGGCGGCAGCCGCGCTGGCTGCCGGCGCTGCGGCCGGTGCCGCCGGCCGCGGTGCGACGCCGCCGCCCTGCTGCTGCGCGGCTGCCGTCAGCGGCAGCAGGCCGAGCAACAGGCCCGCGCCCGCGGTGGCGAGGATCCGGGCTTTCCGATGCTGGGTCATTTTGCGTCCTCCTTGGCAGGCCCGTCCGCCGAGCCGTTCTGGCTCCCGCCGCCGTCGTTGCTGCCCCGGCTCGCGAAGTTCGCGAAGAACTTGTTGACCAGCGACTCGAGCACGATCGCCGACTGGGTGAACTCGATCTGACCGCCGTCCTTCAGGTAGGTTTCCGAGCCGCCCGGGCCGATGCCGACGTATTTGCCGCCGAGCAGGCCCTGGGTCTGGATGCTGGCGTCGCTGTCTTCCGGAATGCGGTCGAACTTCGGGTCGATGCGCATCGCCACGACGGCGCGGAAATCGTCCGCATCGAAGTCCACGGCCTCGACCCGGCCGATGGTCACGCCGGCCATGCTCACCGGCGAGCCGGTCTTGAGGTCGCCGACGTTGTCGAACTTCGCGGTCAGCCGATAGCCCGACTCGCCACCGAGGCTCAGGCCGCTGCCGGGCAGCTGCGTGGTGAGGAAGAACAGCGCTGCGAAGCCGAGCAGCACGAACAATCCGGTTCCGATCTCTAGCGCACGATTGGGTCGCATGGGCAGATTCCCGTCAGAGGAAGGCGGCGGTGAGCACGTAGTCGAGCAGCAGCGTCAGCACGGAGGACGTCACCACGGTGCGCGTCGTCGCGAGACCGACGCCTTCGGCCGTCGGCGCGGCGTGGAAGCCCTCGTAGACCGCGACCAGGCTGCAGGCCGCGCCGAACACCAGGCTCTTGATGACGCCTTCATAGACGTCGTCGAGCTCGACGGCCGCCTGCATCTGCGACCAGAACGCGCCGGTGTCGACGCCCATGACCTGCACGCCGATGAGCTGCGCGCCGAACAGGCCGACGATGTTGAAGATCGCGACCAGCAGCGGCAGCGCGATCACGCCGCCGAGGAACCGCGGTGCGACCACCAGGCGCACCGGATCGACCGCCATGATCTGCATCGCGGTCAGCTGATCGGTGGCCTTCATCAGCCCGATCTCGGAAGTCAGCGAGGTGCCGGCGCGGCCCGCGAACAGCAGCGCGCCGACGACCGGGCCGAGCTCCTTCAGCAACCCCAGGGCTGCAGCGACGCCGAGCGCATCCTCAGACCCGAAGCGCGCCAGCAGGTCGTGGCCCTGCAGACCGAGCACCATGCCGACGAACAGACCGCAGAGCATGATGATGATCAGCGAGCGCGCGCCGGCGTTGTAGATCTGGTGGATCACGACGCGCGGCCGCGCCAGCGCCGGCAGGCACTGGCCGAGGATGCGGAAGAAGAACACGCCCACGGCCCCGACGCGCCGCACCGCGGCGAGCAGCGGACCGTCGGCCGCGATACCGGCCACGCTCATCGCGCGTCCCCGTCGAGCAGCTGCCCGAAATAGTCGGGCGCCGGATAGTGGAACGGCACCGGACCGTCGGCGATGCCCTCCATGAACTGGCGCACCACTTCGAGATTGCTGGCGCGCAGCTCGGCCGGCGTGCCGGAGGCAACCACCTTGCCCTGCGACAGCAGGTAGCTGTCGTGGGCGATCGCGCCGAGCTCCTCGACGTCGTGCGAGACCACGAGACTGGTGATGCCGAGCGCTTCGTTCATCTGCCGGATCAGGCGCACGATCACGCCCATGGAGATCGGGTCGAGGCCGACGAAGGGCTCGTCGTAGATCAGGATCTCCGGGTCCATGACGATCGCGCGCGCCAGCGCGACGCGACGTCCCATGCCGCCGGAGAGTTCGGCGGGCATGAGCTGCGCGGCGCCGCGCAGCCCGACGGCGTGCAGCTTGGTGAGCACGATGTGGCGCAATAGAGATTCGGGCAGCCGCGCATGCTCGCGCAGCGGGAAGGCGACGTTCTCGAACACCGACAGGTCGGTCAGCAGCGCACCGTTCTGGAACAGCATGCCCATGCGCCGCCGCAGCCTGAAGAGCTCGCGCTGCGGCAGGTTCGGCACGTCCTCGCCGAACACGCGGATCGTGCCCTCGCGCGGCGTCACCTGCCCGGTGATCAGCCGCAGCAGCGTGGTCTTGCCTGTGCCGCTCGGACCCATGAAAGCCGTGATCCGGCCGCGCCGCGCCTGAATGTCGAGACCGGAGAAGATGTCGCGGCGACCGAAGCCATAGTGGACGTTGCGCACGTCGACGACGACGTCGGCGGCCGGGACTGCCGCCGGTTCGAGCCGCGCAGCGGCGGTCACGTCCGGGACCGTCCTGTACCGCTCGACGCGACGCGCCCGCCACCACGCGGGAGCGCAGAGGCGAGGGCCGGGGCGACCCCAGTGCGGCAGCAGTCAGATGCTCGATTCGTCATAGGCCTTCCACATGGCTCCCCCGGTTGGACCCTGAAAACTCCATTGCGCTCCCACCACGTGGAGCGTGCAGCGCCGGGTACAAATCGCCCGTTCCGGTGTGCGAGAACGGGCATGACAAGCCGGCAATGATAGCAAACGGCCGGCACCGGCCCGCGGTGCCGCCGCGGCCCGGCGCACGCTGTCGTGGCAATCGGACACAATCAGGACTAAAATGGTCCTCGTTACGCAGCCACCGCCATGATCCGCATCAGCAAACTCACCGACTACGCCACCGTCCTGCTCGCGACCCTGGCCCGCGAGCCCCGCCGGCGCTTCGCCGCGGCGACGCTGGCGCAGCAGACGCAGATCGGCGCCGCCACCGTAAGCAAGTTGCTGAAGCAGCTGCAGCGCGCCGGCTTCGTCCATTCGACGCGCGGCCTGCACGGTGGCTATCAGCTGGCGCGGCCGGCGGAGACGATCAGCGCTGCAGCCATCCTCGATGCCCTCGAGGGCCCGGTCGCGGTCACCGACTGCTCGGCCGGCCAGGGTCATTGCGGCATCGAAACTACTTGCCACGTCGGCCGTGCCTGGCAGCGCGTGAACCTCTCGATTCGCCGTTCGCTGCACGACATCAGCCTCGCGCAGCTCGCCGGGCTCGACGGCGCCGCGCTGCGTCTGCCGCCGATCGAACACGAGATCACGGTCGGCATCCGCACGCGCAACCGCGCCGCGGCCTCGTGAAGCAGGACCGCGACGGGACACCAGGACCATGACCGAAACCGCAGACATCGGAAAGCTCGTCGGCCGCGCGTACAAGCACGGCTTCGTCACCGACATCGAGTCGGAGAGCCTGCCCCCGGGGCTCGACGAAGACGTCGTCAGGAAAATCTCGCGCATCAAGCGCGAGCCGCAGTTCCTGACCGAGTGGCGTCTGCGCGCCCTGCGCCACTGGCAGACCATGACGGAGCCACAGTGGGCACACCTGCGCGCCCATCCGATCGACTACCAGGCGATTTCCTACTACTCCGCCCCGAAGTCCAAGGCGAACGCGCCCAAGAGCCTGGATGAGGTCGACCCCAAGCTGCTCGCCACCTACGAGAAGCTCGGTGTGCCGCTGCACGAGCGTGCCCGCCTCGCCGGCGTCGCGGTCGACGCGGTGTTCGACAGCGTCTCGGTCGCGACCACGTTCAAGGGCCGGCTGGAAAAGGCCGGCGTGATCTTCTGCTCGTTCTCCGAAGCCGTGCAGAAGCACCCGGAGCTCATCGAGAAGTACCTCGGCACCGTCGTGCCCTTCCGGGACAACTTCTTCGCCTGCCTCAATTCGGCGGTGTTCTCCGACGGCTCCTTCGTCTACGTCCCGCCGGGCGTGCGCTGCCCGATGGAGCTGTCGACCTATTTCCGCATCAACGCGACCAACACCGGCCAGTTCGAGCGCACGCTGATCGTCGCGGCGCCCGGGAGCCACGTCAGCTACCTCGAGGGCTGCACCGCGCCGATGCGCGACGAGAACCAGCTGCATGCGGCGGTCGTCGAGCTCGTCGCCGAGGACGACGCACAGATCAAGTACTCCACGGTGCAGAACTGGTATCCGGGCGACGAGAACGGCGTCGGCGGCATCTACAACTTCGTCACCAAGCGCGGCGAATGCCGCGGCCGCAATTCGCGGATCTCCTGGACGCAGGTCGAGACCGGCTCGGCCATCACCTGGAAGTACCCGAG
>JADLDF010000482.1 GCA_020846815.1 Gammaproteobacteria bacterium
GCTGTCGTCGATGCGCACCGAGGCCCCCGGGTTCACCACCAGGCCCCAGCCGCCCGAGCGTACGTGGACGTTCGCGATCGTCAGCGTGCAGCCGCGCTCGGCGACGATGCCGGCGCCCGGCACGTCGACCAGCACGCCCTGCAGGCTGCGCGTCTCGCCGGCACCGCAGACCACCGGCACCGACAGACGGCGCAGCGCACCTTCGCTGCCCGCCGTCGCGACGCCCGAGCCCGCGCCCGCCGTGCCGGCAGCGGCGCGTATGCGAGCGGCGCCCGCCGCGCGAGCGGCCGGTGCACGCTCGATGCGGAAGCCGGAACCTTCGATGACCTGCACACGGCCCTGCGGATCGCGGACCACGATCGGCGCCGCGGCGGTCGCTGCCGCGACCGTGTTGGCCGTGGCGACCGAGCCGGGTTCGGCATCCGCCGCCGGCAGATCGGGGGCGCCGGCGACCGGTGCGGCGGCCTCGCCGGGACGAGCGAGGGCGGTCTGCGAATCGGGGGCATCGGCTGCGGACGCGCCGGTCGCAGCAGGCATCGTATCGGTCGGTGGGCCGCGGTCGGCTGCGGTGCGGGCAACGGCCCCGGACGACGCCGAGGTCCGCGAGGACTTCGCACCGAGATCGATGGCTGTGACCTCGCCGCTGCTGCGCGAGCGCACCGTGAGCACGCCGGCAGCAGCGTCCGTGGAAACGACTTCCACGTCGGGCAGGGCGGCGAGTGCCCGCTGCGCGCCCTCCAGCCGTTCGCGGCTCGCGTCCGTGCATCCCGCCAGCAGCGCCGCGTGCAGGACGCCGCTGGCCCCGAGGATCCGCCAGCTCCGATCGTTCATGGAGGGAGCCTAGCCCTCCGGACCGGTACTGTCAGCGGTTCCGGCGGCCATGCAGTGGCCGTATGTCATCCGCGTGGTGGTTAATGTAATCTAGCGCCCGCTATGGATGAACGCCTGAAGGACGATGCGGCCGGCACGACGGCTGCCACGACGACCCTGCCTCGTACGCCCCACCGGATGCCGCCGGGCCATCCCGCCCCGGTCCGGGTACTGCTGCGGGGTCTGGAACTGATCCAGGCGCTGAATCGTCATGGTCCGATGACGACTGCGGCGCTGAGCCAGAAGCTGCGCCTGGCGCGCACCACTGTCAATCGCTGCCTCGCGACGCTCGAGGGCATGGACCTGGTGCACCGCGACGAGTCACGGCGCTTCTCGCTGAGTCTGCGCGCCAAGACGCTGAGTCACGGTTTCGACGCCGCGGCCGAGCGCCTGGAGCCGGTACGTCGCGCGCTGCGCGAAGCCGGGCCGAAGGTGCAGTGGCCGATCATGTTGTTCCGCTTCCACTTCCCCGACATGATGGTCGAGGACTCCACCGACCGCAGCAGCGGCTTCGCGGTCGAGTATTTCGAGCGTGGCACCCTGCTGCCCGTGCTCACCACGGCCTCGGGTCGCGCCTTCCTCGCGTACAGCAGCCCGCGCGTCCGCGAGACCATACTCGAGCACGTCTGGCCCAGGCGCCCGCAGGAAACTGTATCGGCCTGGGCGGATCTCGCCGCCCTGGAACGCGAACTCGCCACGACCCGCGAGCGGGGATTCTCGAAGGCCGTGCGGCCGCTGCGCCTGACCGAGCAGGGCAGCATCGCGATCCCGATCATCGTCGACGGCGAGCCGGCGGCGGCCCTCGCGGTGCGCTTCGCGCTGTCCGCGGTGTCGTTCGAGGATGCGCGGCGGCGGTTGCTGCCGGCGCTGCAGGAGATCGCGCACCGCGCCGCCTGAAGGCGCGGCCCAGGCGCCAGAGGATCACCGCGAGGCCCACGCGGTGCAGAAGCCCGCAGAGATGGGCGGTCTCGACGTTGCGGCGCTTGATCCGTGCGATCTCCTGCGCGAAGCAGCCGACGGAGACCGATTCCCGCCACAGCATCCGCAGCTGCGGTTCGAACGCGCTGGCGCCACCGTCGTCGTCGCCGGCGAGGTTCGCGGTCTCGACCGCGACCTGTGGAGGAGCGACTGCCGCGCGGTCCGTCGTCGCGCCGCGCGGCGGGGCGTCCCGAGCCACCGCAGATGGCCCACGCCCGCCGCCAACAGTCCCGCCGTACTGCGCGGCCGTGCGCCCTACCGACCGCTTATGTCACCTGCCGGGCCCGGCGCGGCTGCTCGTGCCGGCTCGGCCTCGTCGCGCTCGCGGTCGAAGACGCGTCGCCACGCGAGTTTGGGAAACCCGTCACCGGCGCTGCGCCGCAGCTCGATCTCGAGCTGGTCGGTGGCCGGCAGCAGCCGGTAGGTCTCGACCAGCTTCGGGCCGCGCGGCACGCGCCGCTCGACGATCAGCCGGCCTTGGCGCCAGCGCACGCGCTGATCGGCCAGCTCGCCGGTCGGCAACGACACCTGGCTCTCGGCACCGAGCTCCAGAGAGCGGGCCGTGCCGCCGGTCCGCAGGTCCACGTAAGTCATGGTCTGGACGATCGACAGCGTCGGTGAGTCGCCCAGCAGCAGGCGCAGCGCTTCGAGGCGTTCCGGCCGGAACAGCCAGGCCGGTGGACGACGCCGTATGGGCCGCGGCTGGCCGGTCGCCGGATCGAGCTCGACGACCGGGTCGGGCAGGACCGAGTCCTCGGGGGGAATCGCGTGCAGCACCTGGTGGGAGGGATCGCCGGCGGGGCGCGGGCGGGCCGGCGGCAGGGGCGAGGGATCGCTGGCCGCGGTGTTCAGCACCCAGTCCCCGGTCAGCTCGGTCGTGACGCTCGCCCCCGCAACAGGGCCTGCCAGTCCGGGTGTCGAAGCGGTGCTGGAACACAGTACGACCGTGGCAGCGAGGGCGGCGCGGAAGCGGGCGGTCATGGCGACGGATCATGGCACGGCCTCCGCGCCTCGGCCCGCGCGGCCTGCGTGCGAACGGCGATTGACAGGTCCTCGACCCGTTCCTAGAATCCGCGGCCTTTATCGATCCGGCCGGCACACTCGCCGGGTCGACAAACAGCGGCTTGACGGACTTCGGGCCGCCCCCCCC
>JADLDF010000483.1 GCA_020846815.1 Gammaproteobacteria bacterium
ACGTGCCGCGGCCACCCAGGCCCATCTCGCCTACATCGAGACGGTGCTCGGCGACCTGCACGTCGCCGGCCCGCTGTTCGACGATTCCGGCAAGAAGACCATCGGCAGCCTCTATCTGCTGCACACCAAGAGCCTGCTGCGTGCGCGGGAGATCATCGAGAACGATCCGTTCTACAAGGCCGGCGCGTTCGAATCGATCGAATATTTCCCCCATCTGCCGGCCGCCGGCCAGTACATCGGCGGCAAGATCTGGTAGCCCCGGACCTGTAGAAGAGGCGCCGATGCCTTCCGTCGGGCCCACGCCCGCAACGCATCTCTCGGCGGGCGTGGCCGTCGTGCGTCGCGATGCGGCGGCGGGCTGGCTGTTCCTGCTGCTGCGCGTCTATCGCAGCTGGGATTTCCCGAAGGGCATGGTCGAACGCGACGAGGATCCGTTCGCGGCCGCGGTCCGCGAAGTGCGCGAAGAGAGCACGATCGCGGACCTGGAGTTTCCCTTCGGTCGCGACTTCGTCGAGACCGGGCCTTATGGACGCAACAAGGTCGCGCGCTACTACCTCGGCGTCACCCGTACCGCTCGGGTCACGCTGCCGGTCGTGCCGGAGCTCGGCAGGCCCGAGCACCACGAGTGGCGCTGGGTCGACTACGAGCAGGCGGCCGATCTCGTCTCGCCGCGCGTGCTGCCGGTGGTCGACTGGGCCCGCGAACGCCTCGTCGCGACGGCGCGGAGCGGTGCCTGAAGGTCGACGCGACGTGCCGGCGGGTGTTTCAGTGCCTGCTGCGACGACCGGATGCGGGTGCGACGACGGGCGCCGCCGCCTCCCGTTCCAGCAACCGTCGCTTGCGTTCCACTCCCCAGCGGTAGCCCGAGAGGGCGCCGTCGGTGCGCACCACGCGGTGGCAGGGGATCGCGACCGCGAGCACGTTCGCCGCGCAGGCACCGGCCACGGCGCGTGTCGCCGACGGTACGCCGATGCGCCGCGCAAGCTCCGCATAGCTCGTGGTGGTGCCGGGCGGCAGCTCCCGCAGCGCCCGCCAGACGCGCTGCTGGAACGCGGTGCCGCGGATGTCGAGCGGCAGGTCGAGGCCGAGCCGCGGCGCCTCGACGAAACCGACCACGGTCGCGACCACGCGCTCGAAAGCCGCGTCGCCGCCGATGAGCTCGGCCTGCGGGAAGCGCCGTTGCAGGTCCTGCACCAGCCTCTCGGGATCCTCGCCGAGCAGGATCGCGCACAGGCCACGTTCGCTCTGCGCGACGAGGATCGCGCCGAGCGAGCACTGTCCGACGGCGAAGCGGATGCGCGCCGCGGTCCCGCCGGCGCGGTAGGCGGTGGGTGTCATGCCCAGTGCGGCCGGCGTCTGCGCATAGGCGCGCGTGCTGGAGTTGAAGCCCGCATCGAAGATCGCCTCGGTCACTGTGCGTGGGCCGCCGACCGGATCCAGGCCCTCGCGCAGCCGGCGCTGGCGTTGCGCTGTGGCGTAGGCCCGTGGCGTGAGGCCGGTGACGGCCTTGAACGTGCGATGGAAGTGGAACGGGCTCAGGCCTGCCGCGCGTGCCAGCGACTCCAGCGAAGGTGGCGTCTCCGAGTGCTCTATCGTGCGGCAGGCGCGCGTGACGATCTCCGCCTGACGCCGCGGCGCTACCGCCTGGCGTGGCCGGCAGCGCTTGCAGGGACGGAAGCCGGCACGTTCCGCCGCAGCGGCGTCCTCGTGGAAGCGCACGTTCTCGGGTCGCGCGCGGCGCGAGCCGCAGGAGGGCCGGCAATAGACGCCGGTGGTGCGCACCGAATAGACGAAGCGGCCATCGGCGGCCGCATCCCGTGCCAGCACGGCCGCCCAGCGCGGATCGTGTGCCGTGTCGCGGGTCTCGATGGACCTGGCGGACGGGGCAGGAGACGTGAGGTGTCGGGTGCTCATGATCTTGCTCGCCGGCTGAAGGAGTGACGATCGTCGACCAGCGCGGCGCTGCCCGCCACCCGCTTCTTGCTGTCGAATTCTGCCTGCGGAGTAGGCCGATGCCTACAGAGTTCGGGACCGCGCTTCTGCGATCATCGATCCGGTTCGGCCGCGGGCCATCTGGGGTCGTGGTCACGCGCGCTACGGGGGATCGAGCCACTTGTCGAAGTCCGGAATCCAGCCCGCAGGCTGGCGTGCCTGGGCGCTGGCCGGGCTGCTGCTCGCAGGTGGACTCGCGCTGCGGCTCGCGTTCGACCCGCTGCTCGGCGAGCGTTATCCGTTCGGCACCATCTATCTCATCGTCGGCATCGTCGGCTGGTTCGTCGGATTCGCGCCGGCCGTGGCGGTCGCCGTGCTCGGCTTTCTCTGCGGCAACGTGCTGTTCGTCGAGCCGCGCGGGACGCTGTTCGACGGCGGCGAGAAGGACGCGGTCGAGCTCGCCTTCTTCCTCCTGATCTGTGCCGGCAGCTTGCTGCTGGTGCGCCGCATCCACCAGCGCGAAAGTTCGCTGCGTACCGCCGAGCTCGCGCACGCCCGAGCCCTCGCCGAGCTGGAGCTGGTCACCGGCCTGATGACCACGGGCGTGGTGCGCGGCGACCGCGATCACCGTTACCTCTGGGCGAACCGCGCCTACCTCGGCTGGCTCAACCGCAGCATCGACCAGCTGCGCGGCACACCGATCGCCGAGGTCATCGGCGCCACGGGCTTCGCTCGCGTCAGGCCGCACCTGGAGCGCGCGCTCGCCGGTGAGTCGTTCGAGGTCGAGGAGCCGGTGGTGTTCCGCACCCTCGGTCGGCGCTGGATCCACTCCGCGTATACACCGGTCGTCGGCCAGGACGGCGCAGTCGAGGGCTGGGTGGCGGTCGTCAACGACGTCACGCATCGGCACGAGCTCGAGGAGGAGCTGCGCCAGGCGAGTCGCCGCAAGGACGAGTTCATCGCGACGCTCGCACACGAGCTGCGCAATCCCCTCGCGCCGATACGCTATGCGATCCAGGTGTTCCGGCCCGGCACGCCCGCGGCCACGATGGCTGACGCGCGCCGGATGATCGATCGCCAGCTCGCGCACATGTCCCGGCTGCTCGACGACCTGCTCGACGTCTCGCGCGTGACGCGCGGCGCACTGGAGCTGCGCCGCGGCGTGCTCGACCTGCGCACCCTGATCGAATCGGCCGTCGAAGCCGCGCAGCCCCTCGCGCACGCGGCGGGGCATGGCATCGACGTGAACCTGCCGTCTTCGCCGCTGCCGGTCGATGGCGATGCGACCCGCCTGGTGCAGGTGATCGGCAATCTGCTGAGCAACGCGGTGCGCTTCACGCCCGCCGGCGGGCGGATCGTCGTCACCGCGACGATCGAGCCCGGCACGCCCGGTGCCGGCGGCGCGGACGATGTGGTCACCACCACAGCCGGGATCGCTGCTGGCTCCGGAGCCGTCGCTCCAGCCGGCGAGCCACCACCGACCCGCGAGGAGCAGATCGTGGTCCGCATCCGCGACAACGGCATCGGCATCGCTCCCGAGCTGCTGGCGCGGATCTTCCAGCCCTTCGTGCAGGGCGAGCGCAGCTGCGGCCCGACCGGCGGACTCGGCATCGGCCTGTCGCTGGCGCGGCAGCTCGCGACGCTGCACGGCGGGCGCCTCGGCGCTGCCAGCGCCGGCCCCGGCCGCGGCAGCGAGTTCACGCTGCGCCTGCCGCGCGCCGCGCAGGATCACGCCACCGCCGCCGGACCGAGGCCTTCGCCGGATCGCGTCGTCGCGCCCGGTGACCGCTGCAGGCGATTGCTGATCGTCGACGACAACGTCGACGCCGCCGATTCGCTCGCGCAGATGCTGCGCCTCGCCGGCTTCGAGACCCGCGTTGCCTACGACGGCCGCACTGCGATCGAGATCGCCGAGCTGATGCGCCCCGACGCCGTGCTGCTGGACCTCGGCCTGCCGCTGATGAGCGGCCACGACGTCGCGCGCCGCCTGCGCGGCCAGCCCTGGGGCCACGATCTGCGGCTGATTGCCGTCACGGGCTGGGGCCAGGAAGACGACCGCGCCCGCAGCCGCGACGCCGGCTTCGACGAGCACCTCACCAAACCGGTGGAT
>JADLDF010000484.1 GCA_020846815.1 Gammaproteobacteria bacterium
CCCTCGATCACGAACACCAGGCGGATGTCGCGGGCGTGGAAGCCCATCGACTTCAGGATCGCGATGTCGCGGGTCTTCTCCAGCACCACGGTCGAGATCACGTTGTAGATGCCGAAGCAGGCGACCAGCAGGATCGCGCCCACGACGGTGTACATGATGATGTTCCGCACCGCCAGCGTGTCGAGCAGGTCCTTGCTCGCCTCCTGCCAGGAGACCGCCTTGTAGCCGATGCTGCGCTCGATGAAGGCCGCGGCGGTGCGTGCGGCGTACGGGTCCTGCATGCGCACCACGATCATGTTTGCGATGTTCGGCCGGTTCATCAGCGCCTGCACCCGCGTCAGCTGGGCGAAGGTCTGGCGCTCGTCGTAGCCGGCGTTGCCGGTCTCGAACAGGCCGACGATCTTCATCGCGCGCACGTTGCCGAGCGGCGAGACCACCGAGACCGTGTCACCCATGTCGAGGCTCAGCTTCAGCGCCAGCGCGCGCCCGATGATGATGCCGTTGGGATTGGTGTCGACCGCGTCCAGCCGGCCGGCGACGATGTCCTCGTCGATCTGGCTGACGTTCTTCATGCGCGCCGGCTCGATGCCCGAGAGCGTCACGGCCTCGTCGCGGCCGGCGAAGCTGAAGATCGCCTGCGAGACCAGCACCGGTGCGGCCTGGGTGCCGCGGATCGCGTCGATGGTCTGCAGCTTCTGGCGGTACTGGCGGATGCCGCGGCGCTCGGTCTTCGGCTTGACGCCGCGGATCGCGACCGCGCCCGCGGGCCAGAGCATCCGCGCGGGCTGCAGCCGCGGCTCGCGGTACTCGTCGGAGACGGTGACGTGCGGCGCGGTGTCGACCAGCCGCGCGATCAGGTCGAGCTCCGAGCCGCGCATCAGCGCCGACACCGCGAGGAAGAAGGCGACGCCGAGCACCACGCCGAGCAGCGAGACGATGGTCTGCCGCCGCCGGCCGCGCAGGTGCGAGAACGCGATGTCGACGTGCAGCATCACGGTGCGCGCTGCACCGTGACCCGGCCGCCCTCCTTCAGCCCCTCGGGCGGCGCGGCGATCACCAGGTCGGAATCGGCGAGCCTGCCGCGGATCTCGACGCGCTCCGGGGCGCGCACGCCGACCTCGACGGGATGGCGGATCGCGCGGCCACCCTCGACCTTCCAGATGTGGCCGTCGACGACCGCGGCCGCGGGCAGCAGCAGCGCGTCGTCGCGCTGCGCGATCACGATGTTGGTCTCGGCGCTCATGCCGATCTGCAGCGGCGGCTCGCCGACGAGGGCGATGCGCACGCGATAGGCACGTGCGACCGGGTCGCCGCGCGGCGTGATCTCGGCGACCGTGCCCTCGAACACCTGCTCGGGAAAGGCGTCGACCCGGATCAGCACGCGCTGGCCGCGCGCGACGCGTGGCACGTCCTCCTCGTCGACGTCGGCGGTGATGCGCAGCGGCGCGGGACCGGCCATGTAGAACATCACCTGGTTCACCGGCACGTACTCGCCGATCTCGCCATCGCGGCGGATGATGCGGCCGGGCGCGGGCGCGACCAGCCGCATGAAGCCGACCTGCTCGCGCGCGCGGCGCAGCGTGGCCTCGGCCGCGGCGAGGTCGGTGCGCGTGCGGTCGAGCGCGTCCTGCGAGATCAGTGCCGCACGGCGCAGCTCGGTGTTGCGCTGGAACTGGGAACGCGCGTACTCGACCCGCGATTGCAGCTCGGCGACGGAGGCGCGCAGATCCGCGTCCTCGAGGCGCGCGAGCGGCTGCCCGGCGCGCACCGTGTCGCCCTCGTCGACGAGCAGCTCGACGATGCGGCCGGCCGCGCGCGGCGCGATGCGGATCTCGAGCGAGGGTTCGACGAGCCCGGTGGCGTAGACGGCATCGACCGCGGGGCCGTGCATCGGCGCGACCAGCTCCACGACCGGCGGCCTGAAGCGCTGCCAGCCGAGCCAGCCGGCGGCACCGGCGAGGACGAGCACGAACAGGACCAGCGGGACCCGCTTCATGGCCCTATTCTACGAGGCTGCCTGCTTCAGGCGCCGGTGGGTTTCCGCAGCCCGTCCGTGCTGAGGTGGCGGCGGATGCTCAAGTCCTCGACCGGCATCGAGACGCGCAGTGCACGCCCGGTCTCGAGCAGCTTCCGGCGCCGCTCGAGCGCGTCGCGGACCGCCTCGCGCAGCTCCGGCGCGCCCCAGGGCTTGGCGACGAAGCGGAAGATGCCGGCATCGTTCAGCGCCGCGCCGAGGCCGCGCATGTCGGCGTGGCCGATCAGCATCAGGCGGACGGTGCGGGGGTGACGCTTGCGCACCTCGGTCAGCAGCTGCACGCCGTCGAGCTGCGGCATGCGGCAGTCGGCGATGACCAGGTCGAACTCCTCGTCGCGCAGGCGCTCGAGCGCGCGCTGTGGGTCGCTCTCGGTCGTCAGCTGCAGCGCCGGATCCTGCAGCTCGCGCTGCAGTTCGCGCAGTACCTGGGTTTCATCGTCGATCGCGATCAGCCTGGGCATCGGGGCTCGCCGGCACGGTGACTCGGCACCGCTTCGACGGCTTATCGGCGCCCGGACCGGGTACTTGATCGCCCCGCGCCCGATCGGCGGCGAACCGTGAGCGCACTCACGGTCGCGGGATTATGGTATCGGACCCTGTCCGGGCTTCAGCACACCGATCAGGGCGGAAATCGCGACGCCGGCCCAGATCAGCAGTACATAGGGCTTGCTGGCGCCCATGCCCTGCTGCATCAGGCGGTCGCTCTCGGGCGTCGGGCCCGTGGTCGCGAGCGTCCGGAAGCCCTCCATGAAGGGCGGGATCTTCACGCGGATCATGAAGCCGCAGAAGATCAGGAAGGCGAAGATCAGCAGCTTCGCGGCGAGCCACGGATAGGGGCGCAGCGGGCCGGTCGTCCAGTGGTAGGCGACCGAGGCGAGGATCGCGAAGATCATGAACACGCGGAACCGGCGATCGAGCGTGGCGAGCTTCTTGCTGAACTCGGTGCCTTCCTTGACGTGGATGGTGTGCACGACCCAGACCCAGATGGGGCCGAGCGCGACGAGTGCGATGGTCTGCCACAGCGGATGCTCGTAGCCGACGAACTCCGCGAGCACGCCGCCGACCGTCAGCATCAGAGCGAGGCAGTAGCGCGGCAGCATGTCGAGGTTGACGAATATCTTGAACGCAGTGAGACGCTGGTCGCGCGTCAGCTTCGGATTGGTGACGAAATTGCTGGAGTAGAACACGCCGGCGTCGCCGCCGAGCCAGTACACGAACAGCAGGATGTGCAGATAGCGCACGAGGCCATGCGCCAGGCTGAGTTCTTCGACCACGAGACCCCCCGGGGGACGACGCTGTGTCGCTCTTGTCGGCGCAGCCTAGCAAATCGGCACGTGGGCGCGTTCCGTCCGCCCGGAGCGCACCGCAGACCGGACGATGCCACGACGACGCGGTTGCAGCGCGTAACGCTGCCGCGCGCCCGCCCGCCCGGCCCGCTGCATCCCGGCGGCCTGGCGCGACGGCGTTGCCGGGCCGGGGCGAGCCCGGCGCGGCGCCGCAGGCTCTAGAGGCCCACGCGGCGGCCGATCGCGAAAGGCCGGTCGAGCGCCGCGAGCTCGCGCGCGTCGCGGCCGTAGGGATCGGGCTTGAACACGATGCTGCCGTCGTCGTCGCGATCGACGGTCCAGTAGAGGATCAGCACCGGCACCGGCTTCGCCAGGCGCACCGTGCGCGTGATGCCGGTGGCGATGGCGGCGTCGATCGCGGCGCGGTTCCAGCGCAGCGGATCGTCGAGCAGCCGCTCGACCAGCTCGAGCGGCCTCTCGGTGCGGATGCAGCCGGAGCTGAACGCGCGCTGGTCGCGGTCGAACAGCGACTGGCTCGGCGTGTCGTGCAGGTACACGAGATAG
>JADLDF010000485.1 GCA_020846815.1 Gammaproteobacteria bacterium
CTCGCCCTCGGGTGCGACGACATCGAGACGCTCGATGTGCACGCCGGCGCGATCCCAGGCGAGCCGCGCCGAGGCCTCGGTGATGCGCAGCCGTTCCGCGCCGTCCTGCAGCAGCACGGCGTCGCGCAGCGACACCCGCTCGAAGCTCAGGTCGAGCGGCGGCTCGAGCGACAACGGCGCATCGTGGGTTGGCTCGGCGGGTTCGGTCCTGTGGACGAGGACGCGCTGCAGGTCGAGGCTCTCGACCTGCAGCCGGCCGGCGAGCAGCGCGCGCGGGGTCCAGTCGAGCTGCAGGCGGCCGATGCGCAGGTCCAGACCCGCTGCGGCATCGACGTAGCGCAGCTCCGTCAGGGTCAACGGCCCGAGCAGCGTGCCGGCGGCCGGCGTCGCTGCGAAGCGTCCGCCGGAATGCTCGCTGGCGAGCCGCAATGCCGCGCGCGTACCGGCCGGCGTCGCGGCGACCCAGGCCAACGTCGCGACCAGCAACAGCACGAGGCCGGCCAGCGCGACGGCGACCACGAACGGCCAGCGCCGCCGGGCGCGCGGCGCCGCGGCCGGCGTATTCACCGTGTCCTCGCCTGTGGCTGCGTCTTCGTTCACAGGTCCGGACCGATGACGACGTGGAAGCGCAGGCCCTCGTCCTCGAGGTCGGTGCGCACCGGCAGCGCGAAGTCGAGGCGCAGCAGGCCGACCGGTGACTTCCAGCGCAGGCCGATACCGGCGCCGACGTTCGCGCCGAAGCCCGAGCTGAACGCGTCGCCGGCGTCGACGAACACGGCCGCACCCCAGCGTTCGAGGAAGTAATGCTCGTACTCGACGCTGGCGACCGCGAGCCGACGTCCGCCGATGACGCCGCCGGTCGCATTGCGCTCGCCGATGGCCTGGTAGTCGAAGCCGCGCACCGAGCGGTCGCCGCCGGCGAAGAATCGCAGCTCGGGAGGCAGTGCATCGAAGTTGCCCGTGGCCAGCGCGCCGAGCGAGGCGCGCAGGATCAGCCGCGAGACCGCACTCGCGGGACGCACCCAGCGTGCATCGGCACGCAGCTGCGCGAGCGAAGTGTCGGAGAGCAGCGCCGGCGAGGCGAGACGCAGGACGTAGCTCACGGCAATGCCGCGCCGCGGGAACATCAGGTCGTCGGCGCGCTTGCGCTCGAGCAGCGCCTCGGCGAACAGCAGCTGCGACGCGCGCCGCTCGTCGGCGACCGTGAAATCGCCGTCGAGGTACTGCAGCCCGAGCGTGCGCGCATAGCCGTGCCAGCGGTCGAGCACTTCCGAGGCCGACAGCCGCGACAGCCGCGAGCGCGTCGTGTCGGTGACCTCGTCGCGGTAGCCGGCCGCGAAGTCGTAGTGGCGGTTGCGTTGGCCGGGCCGTGGAATGCGGTAATGGGTGCTGGCGGCCTGCAGGCGCGAGGAGTACTCGAGCTCGGCGCCCCACTTGTGGCCGCGATCGTTGATCCAGCGTCGCTCGACGCCGAGCCGGCCGCCGGGACCGGAGTCGGTGCTGACGTAGGCTGCGGCGCTGTAGATCGTGCGCTTGGCCGGCACCAGCAGCACCTCGACGGGCACGCGGCCGTCCTGCCGTCGCGCCAGATCCGGCTGCACGGACACGACCGAGAAATAGTCGGCGTCCACGAGGCGCTGCTGCAGCGTCAGCAGCTCCTCGACCGAGTACCAGGCGTCCGGTTCCCAGGGCACGTAGCGCTGCAGCAGCCGTGCCTGGATCTGCGTCTCCGGAAACCCCACCGCGCCGATGCGGTAGCGCTCGCTGCCGTTCCAGGCGAGATCGATCGTGGCGCTGCGCGCGGCGCGCGTGACCTCGACGCGGTGGCGTTCGAGGGTCGCGTCGAAAAAGCCGCTGGTCTGCAGCGTCGCGGCGATACGGGCCTTGCCCGCTTCGTACTGTGCGTGATCGAGCGGTTCGCCGACGCGTGGCCGGAAGGCGGCAAGGGCCTCGCGCACCGGCTCGAGCTGCGCGGCCGGGCCGGCGACCTCGACCCGCGACTCGTCGATCACGACCGGCGGTCCCGGGATCACGACGAACTGCGCGCGCCAGCCGTCCGCGCGGCCGTCGCTGCCGTCAGCGTCGGCGCCGGTGCGGGCAAGCGAGCCTACGACCGTCGCTTCGTAATGACCATAGGGTTCGAGGGCGCGGCTGATCTGCTGTTCGCCCCGGCTCACCAGGCGGCGCAGCAGCGCTGCGGAAACGCGGCGATCCAGGAATTGCTGCAGCTCGAGGCCGGCACGGGCCGCCGCGGCGAGCTCGTCATCGAGTCCTGTGATCTCGATGCTCCCTGCCGGTGCCGCCGGAGTCACCGGTGCTGCTGGCGCCGCCGGCGCTGCGTCCCGGACCGCCTCCTGCCCGGAAACTGCGAGGGCAGCTTGCGCGAAAAGCAGCGCACACAGCACAGCCTGCACCCGGGTGCGCGCCCGCGCACGGCGGCATCGGCACAGGCCCGGATCGTCTGTCGGTCGTGCGGCTCTCATGTCCACATTGGATGACGGACCGGGCCGTGGGCGCCGTAGGCGCGCGCCGCAACAGCAGGCGGTCGCGTAAGATCCCGATCTCCCGTCAGGCGATCGAGAGCACGCCGATGAGCATGTCCCTGCGCGACCAGTTGCTGGCGGCCGGCCTCGGCAGCAAGCAGCAGGCGAAGAAGGCCCGCGACGAAGAACACCGCAACCGTCAGCGGCAGCAGCACCAGCAGCGCCGGCCGCAGGCCGGGGGCCCTGCGCCGGGCGGACGTCCGGCCGCGCCTCAGGCGCAGCGCGCCGACGCCGAGAAGCGCGCGCGGGACCTCGAGCTCGAGCGCAAGAAGCGCGAAAAGGCCGAGCGCAAGGAGCGCGCCGCGGCGGTCCGCCAGATCATCGAGCAGCACGCCCTGCCGGCGCTCGAGAGCGACGACCGCTACAACTTCGTGCACGACGGACGCATCGCCCGCATCGCCGTCGACGCTGCGCGCCGCGCCGCGCTGGTCGCCGGCACGCTCGCGATCGTGCGTACCCATGGCCGGTATTTCGTCGTCCCTGCGGACAGCCTGGAGAAGATCCGCGAGCGCGATCCGCGCGCCGTGGTTGCTCACAATGCGCCGCAGGCCGTGGCCGCGGACCCCGCCGCAGGCACGGCCGCCACGGGCGACGAGGATCCTTATGCCCGCTACGAGGTGCCCGACGACCTGATGTGGTAGCCGCGTCTTCGCGCTGCGCCCTGACAGGCAGGCGCCGCCGATCGGGCCCAGGGCGACGAGCTTCATCTTCGCAGCGCGCCCCGCCGGGCATCGGCGGCGTTCAGCCGCCGAACACGGCCTCGGCATCGAACACCGGACCATCGACGCAGACGCGCTTCATCGCCGGCCCGTCCGGCGTGCGCACCCGCACGACGCAGCCGGCGCAGCCGCCGACGGCGCAGGCCATGAACTCCTCGAGCGACACCTGGC
>JADLDF010000486.1 GCA_020846815.1 Gammaproteobacteria bacterium
GTGGTGCGCGTCGACATCAGCGTCTCGAGCGCGCTCTGCACGGCGCGCTCGCTCTCGGCGTCGAGCGAGCTCGTGGCCTCGTCGAGCAGCAGGATCGGCGGGTTCTTCAGGATCGCGCGCGCGATCGCGATGCGCTGGCGCTGGCCGCCCGAGAGCCGCGCGCCGCGCTCGCCGAGGAAGGTGTCGTAGCCCTGCGGCAGGCGGCGGATGAAGCCGTCGGCCGCGGCGGCGCGCGCCGCTTCCTCGATCTCGGCATCGGTCGCGTCCGGCCGGCCGTAGCGGATGTTCTCGCGCGCGCTGGCGCCGAACAGCACCGTTTCCTGGGGCACGAGGCCGATGCGCCGGCGCACCTCCTGCGGCGCGGCCTGCGCGACGTCGACGCCGTCGATGAGGATGCGGCCCTGCTCCGGGTCGTAGAAGCGCAGCAGCAGCTGGAAGGTCGTGCTCTTGCCCGCGCCCGAGGGGCCGACGAAGGCCACGGTCTCGCCCGGCTCGATGGTCAGCGTGAAGTCCTCGAGCGCGGCGTTGTCGGGGCGCGAAGGGTAGTGGAAGCGCACGTGCTCGAAGCGGATGTGGCCCGCCGGCTCGCCCGCGCGCAGCACCGGCAGCGGCTGCGGCTGGGGTGGCGCAACGATGGCCGGCTCGGCCTGCTGCAGCTCGACCAGCCGCTCCATCGCGCCGGCGGCGCGCTGCACCTCGCTCCACATCTCGCTCAGCGAGGCCGCGGCGGTGCCGGCGTAGACCGCGAGCAGCAGGAACTGGCCGAGCTCGCCGCCGGTCATCTGGCCGGAGAGCACCTGGTGTGCGCCGAACCACAGCACCAGGGTGATCGCACCGAACACCAGCACGGTGGCGATCGCGGTCAGCCAGGCGCGCACCCTCGTGCGGGTCACGGCGACGTCGAACGAGGCCTCGACGGCATCGGCGTAGCGTTTGCCGTGCAGCTCCTCGAGGGTGAAGGCCTGCACGGTCTGGATCGCGTTCAGCGTCTCTCCCGCGAGGCCGCTGGTGTCGGCGATGCGGTCCTGCGATCTGCGCGAGAGCCTGCGCAGGCGGCGGCCGAGCGTGATCAGCGGCACGATGACCACCGGCATGGCGATCAGGATCAGCAGCAGCAGCTTGAGGTTCGTGAATGCCAGCAGCACCAGCGAGCCGATCAGGTTGATGGCGGAGCGCAGCGCGATCGACAGGCCCGAACCGGCGATCGACTGCACCAGCGTGGTGTCGGTCGTGAGGCGCGACAGCACCTCGCCGGTGCGCGTGATCTCGAAGAACTGCGGGTCCATGCGCACGACCTTGCGGTAGACGGCCGCGCGGATGTCGGCGACCACGCGTTCACCGAGCCAGGTGACCATGTAGAAGCGCAGTGCGGCGAAGCCGCCGAACAGCACCGCGACGCCCAGGAAGGCGATGAAGTAGCCGTTGATGGTGGCGGCGCTGCCGGCCGCCATGCCCTTGTCGATCAGGCCCTTCAGTGCGACCGGCAGCGCCAGCATCGCGCCCGAGGCGAGCAGCAGCGCGACCAGGGCCGCCGCGAGCACGGGGCGATAGGGCCGCAGGAACGGCCAGAGTGCCGCGAGCGGCCGCACGGAGCGGGCCTTGGGGCGGTCGGCGAGATGAGCGTCGGTCATTCGGTGAAGCGGATCACAGCGCGGAAACACGGGCCTGACAGGCGCGCCGGACGGGCCTAGTTTACCTGCTGGATCGGTCCGTCCCCAGCTTTCCGCCCGACCATCGCGGACCGACCCGCCATCGTGGAACAGGACATACCGGAAGACACGCTGACCGTGCGCGGCAACCTGCGGGTGCTGCTGTCGGGCCTGCCGATCTTCGAAGGGCTCGACGAGGCCACGCTCGCCTCGATCGCCGCGGCCTGCGGCTGGCTGTCGCTGCCGGGCGGCGCGACCCTGTTCGAGGCCGGCGAGCCGCCGGATGCGATGTACGTGCTGCTCTCAGGCTGTCTCGGTTCGTTCGCGCCGCCACACGGCACCGACCGGCGGCGCTCGCTGGGGCGGGTGACCGCCGGCGAATGTGTCGGCGAGATGGGACTCGTGTCCGGCCGGCCGCGCATGGCCACGGTCGTCGCGCTGCGCGACAGCGAGATGCTGTGCCTGTCGCGCGAGGCCTTCGACCAGGTGCTGCGGCGCCATCCCGAGGCGATGCTGCGGATCGCGCAGCTGACCGTGACCCGGCTCGAGGAGTCCTCGGCGCGATCCGGGCCGCGCGGCCGCGCGCCCGGGCCGCGCAGCTTCACGCTGCTGCCGCAGGCGCTCGACGTCGACGTCGCGAGCTTCGCGATGGAGCTGGTCGAGGCGCTGCGCCGGCTCGGCAGCGTCGAGCTCGTCTGGAGCGTGCGCGGCGCCGACCACACCAGCCACTGGTTCCACAAGGTGGAGTCGCAGAACGACTACGTGGTCTACGTCGCCGACCACGCGCCGACGACCTGGACGCGGCTCTGCCTGCGCCAGGCCGACACGCTGCTGCTGCTGGCGCGGGCCGAGTCGCCTGCGGCGCCCTGGGCCGCGCTCGCGGCCGCGCGCGATGCGCAGCTCGCGACGCAGCGTGCGGAGCTCGTGCTGCTGCACGAGGGCACGCTGCTGCGCGGCGCCGCGGCGCGCTGGCTCGCGCTGCAGCCCGGCATGCCTCACCATCACGTGTGCTCCGCGGCCGATGTGCCGCGCGTGGCCCGTCTGCTGACCGGGACCGCGGTCGGCCTCGTGCTCTCGGGCGGGGGTGCGCGCGGCTTCGCGCATCTCGGCGTGATCCGCGCGCTGCGCGAGCACGGCATTCCGATCGACCTGGTCGGCGGCACCAGCATCGGCGCGATCATGGGTGCCGCGGCCGCGCACGGCTGGCCCGACGAGCAGATGCTCGAAGTGTTCCGCCGCACCTTCGTCGACAGCAACCCGCTCGGCGACTACACACTGCCGCTGGTGTCGCTGGTCGCCGGCAGGCGCGTCTCGACGCGCCTGCGGCGCGAGTTCGGCGAGGTCGCGATCGAGGACCTGCCGCTGCCGTTCTACTGCGTGTCGGCGAACCTGACCTCCGGCCACGCTGCCGTGCACCGCAGCGGCGAGCTGTGGCGCTGGCTGCGTGCCTCGGTGGCGATCCCGGGCGTGCTGCCGCCGGTCATGCACCACGGCGAGGTGTTCGTCGACGGCGCGACCATCAACAACCTGCCCGTGGACGTGATGCGCGAGTCCGGACGGGGCGTCGTCATCGGCGTCGACGTCGGTGCCGACCGCACATTCGCCACCGACATCGAGGACACCGACGCACCGCCGTTCTGGAAGCTCATCAGCAGTCTGCGCGCCCGCGACCGCAAGCGGCCGAACATCTTCCAGGTGCTGTGGCGCGCCGGCATGGTCAACAGCGCGGCCGCGACGCTCGCGCGTCGCCACCAGACCGACCTGCTGCTCCAGCCGCCGCTCGAAAACGTCGACCTGCTGAACTGGCACGCGTTCGATCGCGCGATCGACGCCGGCCGGACGCATACGCTGCAGAAGCTCGGCGATCTGCCGCCGGAATTGCGTACGCGCTGCGGACTGATCACGTCCGTGCCGCAACCGCGCTCGCGGCAGGCCCAGATCCAGCCGGCGGGTGGGGCATCTGCGGACGATGCCGAGGACGCGCCGCGCCTCACCGCCTGAGCCGAAGATCGCGTCCGCCTGCGCTGCTCAATCGCGCCGCGGCGTCTGCAGTTGTGCGGCCTCGAGCTGTGCGATGCGCGCCTCGAGCTCCTCGAGCCGCCGCTCGAGCGCCGAGAGCTGGTCCTGCGCCTCGCCGTCATCCGCAGCCGCAGCCTCCGTCGCCTGCGATGCGGAGCCCGTGCCATCCGCCGTGGCCGTGTCGCCGAAGCAGCCTGCATATCTCGCTTCGCGCCGCCCCGGCTCGCGCGCGAGGCGCACGACGAACGGTCCGTCGGCGCGGGTCGCGAGGCGCTCGAGCACCTGCTCGGTCGCGGCGGCATCGGCGAACGGCGCCATGCGCGCCGCGCGGCTGCGCAGCTCGCCGGGCGTCTGGGGCCCGCGCAGCAGCAGCTCGCAGACGATCGCGAGCTCCTGCGGGTCGAACTTCAGCGTGCCGAACTCGGTATTGCAGAGCCGGTGCTGATACTTGGGCACGCGGCTGCCGAAGCCGGATTTCTCGACGACCAGATGCCGGCGCTGCAGCGCATCGAGTGCGGCCTGCACCTCGTGCTCCGCCAGCGCCATGACGGGCTCGCGGTTGCTCTTCTGGTTGCAGGCGGCCACGAGCGCGTTCAGCGACAGCGGATACTGGTCGGGCGTGGTGATCTCCTTCTCGATCAGGGAGCCGAGGATCCGGGCTTCGGGCGGGGTGAATCGCAGATTCATGGCGGCGTCTCGCAGGCTGCGCCGGGAAGGCCCGCGGCGGCCGCGAGCTCGCCGAGGCGGCGGCGCTGCCTGCCGTCGGCATCGAAGTTCGACGGCGCGAGCCAGGCGGCGAACACGGGCCGCAGCGCGGTCCAGTCGCCGTCGGTCATGCCGAACCAGGCCGTGTCGCGGTTGCGACCCTTGATCCACATGTGCTGCCGGAAGATGCCTTCGTAGCGGAAGCCGAAGCGCAGCGCGCTGGCGCGCGACGGCGCGTTCAGCGCATTGCACTTCCACTCCAGGCGACGGTAACCGAGCGTGTCGAAGACGTAAGACGCGGCGAGCTGGAATGCCTCCGTCGAGCGTCGTGAGCGCGACATCTGCGGCCCCCAGAGGATGTGGCCGATCTCGATCGCGCCGTGCGCCGGCTCGATGCGCATCAGCGACTGGCGGCCGAGCGCCTCGCCGCTCGACGGGTCCACGACGGCGAAGGCCAGCGGATCGTCGCGCACGGCATCGGCCTCGATCCGCTGCACTGTTTCCGCCAGGTCGCGAAGCGGTTCGTCGAACAGATAGCGGAAGCGCGCAGCCGCCTCGGGGCCGCTGCTCGCCGCGAACAGCCCGGCGGCGTGGCGTGCGGCCTCGAGCGGCTCGAGGTGCACGTAGCGCCCCTGCAGCACGACGCGCGCTGGGCGCGGGCAGGGCAGCCGGGGAGCGAGGGACGATGCGGCATTCATCGGCCTAAGATAGCAGCAGGCCGCGGGCGTCGCCCGCAGCGGCTGCGGCCGCAGACAGGCAGAGCGTCAGCCGCGGGCGGCTGTGGCGTTGGCGTCGTCGTGCTGGGCGGAGGCGTTCTGTCCGTGCGCACGAGCATACTGGGAAGGCAGCATGCCGGTGTACCGCCGGAACATCCGCGCGAAGTACGAGCCGTCGTGGAAGCCGACGGCATACGCGATCTCGGTGACCGGCGCAGTGCCCTGCGCGAGGCGGATGCAGGCCTCGCGGATCCGGTAGCGCAGCAGGTACTCCCGGAAGGTGATCCCGAAGACGTGATGGAAGCTGCGGCTGAACTGGAAGCGGCTCAGGCCACAGAACCTCGCGATCGCGCTCGCCGGGAACTTCTCGTGGAAATGCTGCTGGACGAACTGGGGCGCTCGCAGCACGGCCAGCCTGGACCCTGCCAGCTGGGCCGGATTGTCGCCGACCTCGGTGCGCGCTTCCGGCAGTACGATGTCATCCGGCTCGGTGCGGGCCTGCCCGGAGGAACGACGATTCGATGAAGTGTCTTCTTCGAACATCTTGTGCCCAGAATAGGTGATCGGACGCGGCAAGCTGATTAAGATTCCGTAACTTGGGTGCGCACGGGCGCCGGCTCGCCCCGCGCCATGGGCTTGTGCGCAAGCCATTGAATGCGCGCCGCTTCCATTCTGTCCGTTCGCTTCCGTACGAGCGCTCGGCGCGGTCGCTTCGGGTAGAATCGCGCTCCGAGCCCTCCAGGTTGGTTTCCCGCATGCACGACGCGCCAGACAGCTTCGACTCCGCCTTCTCCAAGGCCGTCGATTTGGGCAACAAGCTCGCCGACAAGGACAAGGATGCCGACCTCTGGGACATCGCCGACGGCCTGCTCGCCGGTGCGATCCAGTACTGGCTGTATTCGCGTCAACCTTGTGGCGATGCGCGCTGTCAGGACTGCATGCCGATCAGCACGGCAGAGGGACGTATGGCAGAGCTGAAGCGGCTGATGGACGAACTGGCGGCCGAAAGCGAGTACTTCCACACACCCACGGATTCGAACGCGGGCCGGGCCTGAAAGTATCCCCAAGCTCTTGTTATTTATGGCATTACAAGCCGACGTAATCACTGTGCCGTGCCCGTGAGCGGTCGGCATTGCGCTCAGGCTTTCGCGAGTCCGGTGCCGAACTCGGCGGCGCGATGGATCGCGGCGCGGATGCGCTGGTAGGTGCCGCAGCGGCAGAGGTTGCCTGCCATGGCCTCGTCGATCTGCGCGTCGCTCGGCTTCGGCGTCTTGGCGAGCAGGGCCGCGGCGGACATGATCTGCCCGGACTGGCAGTAGCCGCACTGCGGCACGTCGATCTCGATCCAGGCTTTCTGTACGGGGTGGCTGCGATCCTTCGACAGGCCTTCGATGGTCGTGATCCTGGCCTCGCCGAGCGCCGAGACCGGCGTCACGCAGGAGCGGACCGGCTCGCCGTCGAGGTGCACCGTGCAGGCGCCGCAGAGCGCCATGCCGCAGCCGTACTTGGTGCCCGTCAGGCCGATGGTGTCGCGCAGCACCCAGAGCAGCGGCGTCTCCGGATCGACGTCGACCTCGACGGACTGTCCGTTGACGTTCAGCTTGATCACGGCGAAACCTCCTGCTGCCGGGTCCGGGCGAGACGTTCGCATGCGCGCCGGCGGGGCGCAACCTTGGCGCCGCGGCAGGCCGGCGCGGCAGCCGCCCCGCGGAAATCGGTGCCGGTTGCCCTCTGCTAGAATCCGCCGCGTTTCGAGCGCCCCCCCTCCCCCGAGGATGTCCCCTTGAGCGATGCTGCTGCCACCGGCTCCCCCGCAGAGCCGATCCGTACCGAAGTCGTGATCGTCGGCGCCGGCCCCTGCGGCCTGTTCCAGGTGTTCGAGCTCGGCCTGCTCGGCATCAAGGCGCACCTGCTCGATACGCTCAAGGCTCCAGGCGGCCAGTGCACCGAGCTCTATCCGGACAAGCCGATATACGACATTCCGGCGCTGCCGGTCTGCGGCGCGCAGGAGCTCGTCGACCGGCTGCTGCAGCAGATCAAGCCTTTCGATCCGCAGTTCCATTTCGGCGAGGAGGTCATGGAGGTCGCGCCGCAGGCGGGCGGGCGTTTCCGCGTCGTCACTTCGGCGGGGACGACTTTCGATGCGGGCGCGATCGTCATCGCGGCGGGCGTCGGCTCGTTCCAGCCGCGGCGCCTCGGCGTCGAGGGCTGCGAGGCCTTCGAGGGTCGGCAGGTCCACTACAAGGTGCAGAACGCCGCGCAGTACCGCGGCCAGTCGCTGGTGATCTTCGGTGGCGGCGATTCGGCGCTCGACTGGACGCTGGATTTCGCGCCCACGGCGCGCAGCCTCGTGCTGGTGCACCGGCGCAGCGAGTTCCGCGCGGCGCCTGCGTCGGTGGCGAAGATGCATGAGCTGGTCGCGGCGGGGCGCATGCGCTTCATCGAGGGCCTCGCCGAGTCGCTGCAGGTCACGGGCGAGCGGCTCACCGGCATCGTGGTCAAGGGCGCCGACGGCTCGCGGCACGAGCTGCCGGCCGACCACGCGTTCGCGTTCTTCGGCCTGCATCCGAAGCTCGGGCCGGTCGCCGAGTGGGGCCTCGCGCTCGAGAAGAAGGCGCTGAAGGTCGACACCGAGAAGTTCCAGACCAGCGTGCCGGGCATCTTCGCGGTCGGCGACATCAACACCTATCCGGGCAAGAAAAAGCTGATCCTCTCGGGCTTCCACGAGGCCGCGCTGGCCGCTTTCGGCATCCAGGCGCACCTCTATCCCGAGAAGAAGCAGTTCCTGCAGTACACGACCACGAGCCCGGTCATGCAGAAGCGCCTCGGCGTCACCTCGCCGCTCTGACCGACCCGCGATGGACCAGCGCCTCGCCGACCTGCTGCAGCAGTTCTCGCTCGAGCGTCTCGAGGTCAACCTGTTCCGCGGCGAGAGCCGCGACATCGGCAGCCCGCAGGTGTTCGGCGGCCAGGTGCTCGGACAGGCGCTGACGGCGGCGTACTCGACCATCGACGGCGGCCGTGTCGTGCATTCGCTGCACGCCTATTTCCTGCGCCGCGGCGATTTCAACCGGCCGATCGTCTACCAGGTCGACCGCAGCCGCGACGGCAAGTCGTTCTCGTCGCGGCGCGTGATCGCGATCCAGCACGGCGAGCAGATCTTCACGTTCTCGGCCTCGTTCCAGGAGCCGGAGGAGGGCTTCGATCACCAGGTCGACATGCCCAAGGTGCCGCCGCCGGAATCGCTGCCCGATTCCACGCGGCCGCCCGACGACGTGCTCGAGCGGCTGCCGGAAAAGGTGCGACGCTTCATGCTGCGCGAGCGTCCGTTCGAGCTGCGGCGCGTCGAGCCGATCGACGTGCTGCAGCCGAGCAGGGCCGCGCCGCTGCAGAACGTCTGGCTGCGCACGGTCGGCCGCCTGCCCGATGACGACCGGCTGCACCGCAGCCTGCTCGCCTACGTCTCGGACTACAACCTGCTGGGAACCGCGACGCTGCCGCATGCGATCGGCGCCATGGACGTCGGTCTCGCCACCGCGAGCCTCGATCACGCGATGTGGTTCCACCGGCCGTTCCGCGTCGACGACTGGCTGCTCTATTCGATGGACAGCCCGAGCGCGGGCGGCGCTCGCGGTTTCACACGCGGCAGCGTCTGGTCGCGCGACGGGCGGCTGGTGGCGAGCACGGCGCAGGAAGGCCTGATACGCGTCGTGGCGAAACACAGCCGTTGAAGGACGCGGATATCCGCATACCGGGCATCCACGGTCGCGTTAAGGCCCGGTTCAGGCCTGTGGCTTAGATTGGATGGCGCGGCAGGGGCCGCGTCGAACGACGACCTGAGGAGAAGACAGAATGCTCGAGCACAGCGTGGCGAAGTGGGTGGGCATGACGGTGCTGGCCGTCGCGATGGCCGGCGCGGTCCAGGCCCAGCAGCCTGCCGCCGGTGCCGATCCGGCGGCGGATCTGAAGCGCGGCCGCCTGCTCTACATCCAGTGCCGTGCCTGCCACGAGCTCAAGGCCGACCAGCCGCACAAGGTCGGCCCGAACCTGCACGGCATCATGA
>JADLDF010000487.1 GCA_020846815.1 Gammaproteobacteria bacterium
GACGAGATAGGTCTTCACGGCGTCGGCGCGACGCTGCGAGAGACGCTCGTTCGAGCTGGCGCTGCCGACGTCGTCGGTGTGGCCCTCGAGCACGCCGGCGACGCGCGGCACCTCGGTCATGAACTTCACGACCTGGTCGAGGTCCGCATACGACTCGGGCTTGAGCACGGCCGAGTTGGTGTCGAAGAACACTTCGAGACGTGCGGTCAGGCTGCAGCCGTATTCGTCGACCTTGCTGCCGGCCGGCGTGTCGGGGCAGCGGTCCTTGCCGTCGACCACACCGTCGGCGTCGCTGTCGAGCTCGCAGCCGCGCGCATCGACACGGGTGCCGGCCGGCGTGCCCGGGCAGGCGTCCGAGGAGTCGACCACGCCGTCGCCGTCACTGTCGGCCGGCGGCGGGGGCGGGGGCGGAGGCGGGGGCTGCGGTGCGACGGCAGCCGCGACCGGCGCGGCCGCTGCCGGCTTGCCGAATTTGTAGCCGACGTGGATGCCGTAGACGAACGGATCCACCTCGACCGTGCCGAGATTCGTGGTGCCGAGCCGCGCGTCGGCGTCGATGTCGATGTAGCGCGCGGAGAGGTTCAGGAACCACTTGTCGTTCAGGCCGAAGTCGACGCCGAGCTGCGCCGCCGGGCCGATCGAGTTCTCGACCTCGAGCGCGTTGGGACGCTCGCTGGTGATCAGCGTGTAGTTCAGGCCGATGCCGGCATAGGGCCGCACGCGTCCGTCCGGATTGAAGTGGTATTGCAGGCTAAGCGTGGGCGGCAGATGCCGCACGCGGCCGAGGCCGCTGGTCCCCGTCGGCGACTTCACGAACAGGCCGTGGTCCCAGATCGTCGAGGCCAGCAGTTCCACACCCCAGCGGTTGCGGAACATGTAGGTGATGTCGAAGGTCGGCTGGATGTCTTCGTCGATCTGCAGCGTCGTCGATGGTCCGAGCGTGAGGTTGTCGGATTTCGGATCGACGACGCTGGCGCCGACGCGCACCAGCACATCGCCCTGCTCGGCGAGGGCCGCAGTGCCGAGCACCGTGGACAGGGCGACGAACGCGGCCGTCGCCGTCGAAGACTTGATCCTGAGCATCAGCGAACTCCCGAAAAGTATCGTGGTTGGCGTTGCGGGCCGGCCGTTGTGGCGCCGAAGCCGCAGCTTGCACGGGAATTTTGCCAGCGGAAGTCCCCGGAAACCATACGCTTTTTCCGCAGTGACTTGCGGGTTGCCGCCGCAGTGTTGCGTCGTCGTTCGCCGACAGCGCGGCGTGGGTCGAAGCTCAGCCCGGCGCCGTCGGCCGATAGGCCGCAGCGAATTCCGGTGGCATGCGCGTCGCGCGGCCGATGCTGAGATTCATGCAGACATAATCGAGGCGGGCACGCAGCAGGGTCTCGCCGTCGCCCGTACGGCGTACCTGGAAGCGACGCGAGCAGCGCAGGCGCTGGTCGCCCGCGACGATCCAGGTGGCGATGGCGACGTCGTCGCCTTCGAGCGCGCCGCGCAGGTAATCGAGCTCGGCGTGGTGCACGACCATGCCGCGATCGAGTTCGAGGCAGAGCTGCGCCGGCACGCCCAGCGCCGTGGAATGCGACCAGGCCGCGAGATCGAGCCACTGCAGATAGACGGCATTGTTGACGTGGCGGTAGGCGTCGATCGCCTCGGCGCCGACGCGCAGCCGGTGCACGTGGGGCGAGGCGAAGTCCCAGCCGGCCGTCGCTTCGAGGCTCATCCGCGTACGCCGCGCCGCGGGCCGCGCGTCTCAGCCGCGTCCGCGTTCATGCTCGCGTTCGCGGGCGATGGCACGGTGGCCGATGTCGCGCCGGAACTGCAGGCCTCGCCAGTGGATCGCATCGACCAGCGCGTAGGCCTCGCGCTGCGCCGCGCCGACGCTGTCGCCTAGACCGACGGCGCAGAGCACGCGGCCGCCGTGGGTCAGCACTTCGCCTTCCGGCCCGATCGCGGTGCCCGCGTGGAACACCTTGCCGGGCAGCGCGGCGGCGCGCTCCAGGCCTTCGATGACGTCGCCCTTGCGCACCGCATCGGGATAGCCGCCCGCGGCCATGACGACGCCGAGGGCGGCGCGTGGGTCCCAGTCCATCGCCACCTGGTCGAGGCGGCGATCGAGCGCGGCTTCGCAGAGCTCCGTGAGGTCGGAGCGCAGGCGGCACATGATCGGCTGCGTCTCGGGATCGCCGAAGCGGCAGTTGAACTCCAGCACGTTCGGCGTGCCGTCGGGCGCGATCATGATGCCGGCATACAGAAAGCCCGTGTACGGCATGCCGTCGGCGGCGAGACCGCGGATGGTCGGGTGGATGACCTCGCGCATGATGCGCTCGTGCAGCGCCGGCGTGACGACCGGCGCCGGCGAGTAGGCGCCCATGCCGCCGGTGTTCGGGCCCGCGTCGCCGTCGTCGCGGCGCTTGTGGTCCTGCGAGGTCGCGAACGGCAGCACGTGCTCGCCGTCGGCCATGACGATGAAGCTCGCCTCCTCGCCGGGCAGGAACTCCTCGATGACGACCTCGGCGCCGGCCGCGCC
Organism: Gammaproteobacteria bacterium; assembly: GCA_020846815.1. The sequence continues at coordinate 2,528 of JADLDF010000487.1, forward strand.
GAACTGGCCATCGAACATCGCGCGCGCCGCGGCGATCGCCTCGTCGGCAGTCGCTGCGATGATGACGCCCTTGCCGGCGGCGAGGCCGCTGGCCTTGACCACGATCGGTGTGCGCTGGCGACGGACGTAATCCGCATCGAAGCTCTGCTGCGTGAAGGTGGCGTAGCTCGCGGTCGGGATGCCGTGGCGGCGCAGGAACTCCTTGGTGAAGGCCTTGGAGCCCTCGAGCTGCGCGGGTGCGCGCCGCGGACCGAAGCAGCGCAGGCCCGCGGCCTCGAAAGCATCGACGACGCCGATGACCAGCGGCGCCTCGGGTCCGATGATCGTGAGGTCCACGCGCTCGCTCTGCGCCAGCGCGACCAGGCCCGGCACGTCGTCGGCCTGCACCGCGAGGTTGCGCATGCGCGGCTCGCGCGCGGTGCCGGCGTTGCCGGGTGCGACCAGGACTTCGGTGATGCGCGGCGACTGGGCGCACTTCCAGGCGAGGGCATGCTCGCGGCCACCGCCGCCGACGATCAGGACCTTCATGGGCTATGTCTCTTCAGGAGAGCCGGCGGGCGACGGCCCGGCTGCCGGCGGAAACGATGCGCCGGAACGCATGGCCGCTCAATGGCGGAAGTGGCGCATGCCGGTGAACACCATGGCCATGCCGTGCTCGTCGGCCGCGGCGATGACCTCGGCGTCGCGCACGCTGCCGCCCGGCTGGATCACCGCGGCGATGCCGTATTCCGCGGCGACGTCGACGCCGTCGCGGAACGGGAAGAACGCGTCCGAGGCCATGACCGCGCCGGCGACCACGAGCTTCTCGTCGGCCGCTTTCATCGCGGCGACGCGGCTGGAATACACGCGGCTCATCTGCCCGGCGCCGACGCCCACGGTGGCGCCGTCGCGGCAGTAGACGATGGCGTTCGACTTGACGTACTTGCAGACCTGCCAGGCGAAGAACAGGTCTTCGAGCTCCTCATCGGTGGGCTGGCGCTTGGTGACGACCTCGAGGTCGGCGCGGTTCACCATGCCGAGGTCGCGCGTCTGCGCGAGCAGGCCGCCGGTCACGGTGCGGTATTCGAGGCGCGAGCCGGTCGGTGCGGCGAGCTCGCCGAGCTCGAGCACGCGAACGTTCGCCTTGGGCGCGAACGCGGCGCGCGCCTCGGCGCTGACGCGCGGCGCGGCGACGACCTCGACGAACTGCCTGGCGACGATCGCCCGTGCCGTCTCGCCGTCGAGCTCGCGGTTGAAGGCGATGATGCCGCCGAACGCGGAGGTGGGGTCGGTGCGCCAGGCGCGCTCATAGGCCTCGAGCGGCGTGGCGGCGACTGCGACGCCGCAGGGATTGGCGTGCTTGACGATCACGCAGGCCGGCGCGGCGAACTGGCGCACGCATTCGATCGCGGTGTCGGCGTCGGCGATGTTGTTGAACGACAGCTCCTTGCCCTGGAGCATGGTGCCGGTGGCGACCGACGCGCCGCGCGCGTTCGGGTCACGATAGAACGCAGCCTGCTGGTGCGGGTTCTCGCCGTAGCGCAGGCCCTGCACTTTCTCGTAGATCAAGGGCAGCGTCCGCGGGAAGGCGGCGGCCGCGTCGCCGGGCCGGGCCTGTTCCCGGGCTTGGCGCGCCAGCAGCCAGCCCGAGACCATAGTGTCGTACTGCGCGGTATGCGCGAAGGCCTTGGCGGCGAGCGCGGCGCGCAGCGCCGGCGTGGTCGCGCCCGCGTTCGCCTCGAGCTCGGCGAGCAGGCGCGGGTAGTCGAGCGGGTCGACGACGACGGTGACGGCGTCGTGGTTCTTGGATGCGGCGCGCACCATGGCCGGGCCGCCGATGTCGATGTTCTCGATCGCGTCTTCGTAGCTGCAGCCGGGTTTCGCGACGGTGTTCGCGAACGGGTAGAGGTTCACGACCAGCAGGTCGATGCGCTCGATGCCGTGCTCGGCCATGACGCCCTCGTCGATGCCGCGCCGGCCGAGCAGGCCGCCGTGGATCTTCGGGTGCAGCGTCTTGACGCGCCCGTCCATGATTTCGGGAAAGCCGGTGTGCTGCGAGACCTCGGTGACGGCGAGGCCCGCTTCGGCCAGCAGCTTCGCGGTGCCGCCGGTCGAGAGCAGCACGACGCCGCGCCGGGCGAGCTCGCGGGCGAGCTCGACGACGCCCGTCTTGTCGGAGACGGACAGCAGCGCACGGCGGACGGTCACGGGCATGATGGCCTCAGGATGCGAGACCGAACTCGCGCAGCTTCTTGCGCAGCGTGCCCCGGTTGATGCCGAGCATGGTCGCGGCGCGGCTCTGGTTGCCGTCGCAGTGATCGAGCACGGCGCGGAACAGCGGCTCCTCCACCTCGCGGATCACGAGGTCGTAGAGGTGCGCCGGGCGATGGCCATCGAGGTTGGCGAAATAATCGGTGAGCGCGCGCTGCGCGTGGTCGCGCAGCGGCAGCGGCAACTGCGTGCTCAGGGATCCGGGTGCGGCCGCGTCACCGCAGGCTGGCGCAGCGGCGGCCTCGGTGCGCGCCAGCGCAGCGCCGGCGGCGCGGCCGGGGACATCGCTGCGGGAAGCGGCCGCGAGGGGCGAGGCCATGCGCATCGACACCGAGCGCCCGGTCGCGCGTTCGGCGCGCCGGGCGGTTCCGAAATTCTTCTTCGCCGGCATGGCACAGGTCCCCGTTCGTCGGGTTGCTGCGTCCCTGCCGAACACTCAGGCAGCCGCGCCGACCCAACCCTGCAACAGTTCTCGCGTGCACGCAAACTGCGCCGACGTGGAATCCGCTGCCATCATCAACCTGCGCGCCTCGCGCGCTTCGTCGCACGTTTCACCGCGCGACTTCTGGTCACGCGTTTCATCGCGCGCCTTTTGGTCGCGCGCTCCATCGCGCGCTTTTTGGTTGAGCAGCCCGCTATACCAGCCGAGGTGTTTGCGTGCAATCCGGAGCCCGGAGTCTTCGCCATGGAAAGCGTAGATGGACTCGAGATGCGCGAGGACTATATCACGCAGCTCGGTCCGCGACAGCGGTGCGGGCGACCTGCCTTCGGTCAGCAAAGCGTTGACATCGCGGAAGATCCACGGTGCGCCGTGCGCGGCGCGACCGATCATCGCGCCGTCGGCGCGAGTGAAATCAAGGACCTCGCGCGCCTTTCGCGACGAGTCCACGTCGCCGTTGGCGATCACTGGAATTCGTACCGCGGATTTGACGTCGCGGATCGTGTCGTATTCGGCCACACCTTCGTAGAAATCCATGCGCGTGCGGCCGTGCAGCGCGATCGCCGCGATGCCGCTCGCCTCGGCGATGCGCGCGATGCGCACCGCGTTCCTGCTGTCGCGATCCCAGCCCGTGCGCGTCTTCAGCGTGACCGGCACCCCGGCCGGTGCGACCGCCGCGACCACGGCCTCGAGCAGGCGCGCCACCAACGGCTCATCCTGCAGCAGCGCCGAGCCGCAGAGACGGTTGCAGACTTTCTTTGCCGGGCAGCCCATGTTGATGTCGATGATCTGTGCGCCGAGGTCGACGTTGCGGCGCGCGGCATCGGCCAGCGCGTCCGGCTCCGCGCCCGCGAGCTGCACCACGCGTGGTTCGGGCTCGCCCTCGTGGTTCATGCGCTGGCGCGACTTGCGCGAGTTCCACAGGCGCACGTCGGAAGTGATCATCTCCGAGGCCGCGAGTCCGGCGCCGAGACGGCGCGCGAGCACGCGGAATGGGCGATCGGTGACTCCGGCCATCGGTGCGAGCACCGCCGGTGCGCGGATCTCCCATCGGCCGATGTGGAACATGATGACGCAGGACTCCGGGCGAGCGCGGTGCGGTGGGCGTCAGCTTGCCGCGCCGGCCGCATCGCTCGCACAGGCGATCGAGGCGTCGGCCCGGCGCAGACAGACATCAAGCTCGAAGCCGACGGCTTCGCCACCCGGATCGAGCAGCGACACCTCGGCATCGATGCGCTGACCCGGAGCGAGCATCGGCGCCGGCGCGATGGCCGCGGCGCCGCCGTATTCGCGCGGCGTGAGGTCGCGCGTCGCGACCCGGTTGCCGAAGCGGTCCTGCAGGGTCACGCGCAGCAGCGGCGCCGGCTGCGCGCGTCCGGCGCCGTTACGGATGCTGGCGCGCACGGTCAACGTGCCGGAGGCGACCGCTTCGGCGACCACGCCCTGCTGGCGCAGCTCGTAACGGCCGAGCTCCCAGCGCGGCTGCAGCGGCCGGCCGAGTGCCGCGTACAGCCGCGTCAACGGCTCCTGCAGCGACGGCACGCCGGCGAGCTCCTCACGGTAGAGGTGCGCGAGCTGCACGGTGAGCGCGAGACCGAGCAGCACGGTCGCCGCCCACATCCAGCGCGGCGTCGCAGCCGTGCGGGACCTGCCTCCCGCGGCGAGGTCCGCGACGACGGCGTCCGCGGCGCTCACCGGCACGTCGCGCGGCGTCAGATCGGCGTCGAGTCCCAGCGCCGCAGCGAAGGCTCCCGGACGTGCGTCCTCGCTGGCGGATGGAGTGCGCAGCGGCGCCGTGTTCTGCTCGTCTGCGGCCACGGGCATCGGCTCGTCGCCGGCCGGTTGCCGCGGCGTCGAGGGCGTGGTCGGCGTGGCGCGCGGGAGCGTGGACCGGGGCGCCGGCTCGTCAGCGGCCGGTTGCCGCGGCGTCGAGGGCGTGGTCGGTCTGCCGGGCAGGAGAGGGGACCGCGGTGCCGGTTCGGCGCCGGCCGATACCTGCGGCGTCGAGGACGCGGCCGGCGCGACGGGCAGGGGGGTGGACTGGGGTGGAGCCGGCTCGAGCTCGAGCCAGCGCAGCGCCAAGCCGCTCGGCATCGCGGCACGGCGCTCGGCGGCTTCGCGGCGCGCGCCGACCGAGTCCGGGTCGTCGTCCGACACCTGCGAGAGCCGCGGCAGGGAGCGGTCGCCGGCGTATTCGGCGGTCGCGGCCGGGTCGTCCGCGGCGGCGCGTGACCACGACGCCGGCGCCTCGCTCGGCAGCACCGTGATCTCGGATGATTCGTCGACGGCGATGCGGATCGACGCGAGCTCGGGCGGCTCGTCGCGCTGCGCCCGGGCGACGAGCGCGGCGAGCTCCGCGGCCATCATGGTGTCGATCGTCCAGTCACGCCCGGCGGGCTGTGCGGGAGCCGGCTCGCCCCCGGCACCGTCCCGCGAGGCCTCGCCATCCACTGCGGCGACGGCGTCCAGCGATCCTTCGGCGGGCAGGCGCAGGCTGTCGGTCGCCGGCTCGAGCGCTGCATCGGGCGGCGGTTGGTCGGCTGCGGCCGTGCCGGCTTCGGGCTCGGGTGCTTCGGGTTCGCGCCGGAAGGTATCGGTGATCTCCGCGAGTCCGGCTGCGGGTGTCCCTGCGGCTGCGGATGTCGTTGCCGCTGTGGATGTTGCTGCGGCTGCAGTGGTTCGTGGTGCAGCCGCTGCGGCCGCATCGCCTGCATCGTCCGCAGACGCCGACGTGGATGCCGGCTGCGGCGGGGTCCGCCCCGACTCCGACTCCGACTCCAACGCCGACACTGGCACTGGCATCGGTACCGTCGCCAGTCCCGCCGGGCCACCGGTCGCCGTCGCCGGTGCCGGAATCGCAACCTCCGGAATCGCCGTCGCCCGTGCCGGAACCGCTGCCTCCGGCGTCGCCGTCACAGCCTCCGGCGCCACCGCTGCGGCAGCGGCGGAATCGGGCAGTGCGTCCTCCGGCCAGTCGTCGGCGCCGTGGGTATCGTCGAAACGGGGCTCGTCGTCGCGCGGCGGCGCGCGGAACAATCCACTGCCTGTGCCGAAGCCTGCCGCACCGCCCGCAGTGGTGGCCGGGTCGCGCAGCGATCGGGCGTCGAGGACCGTGGTCGATTCCACGCCGGAGGCCGGCGACGAACGTCGATCACGCGCGTCCGGCTCCGTGCCGGGTGCATGCGCATCGCCACCCGGCTGCGCCGGGGCACGCGGTGCTGCGGTCGGGCGCGGCGCCGCCACCGGGCCATCGGGCTCGTACAGCGAGGCCAGTGCGTTGAACACCGCCGCGCAGCGCCCACAGCGCACCTGGCCCTGTGCGACCCGCAGGTCCGTGGCGGTGACGGCCAGCGGCAGCTGGCATTGCGGGCAGATGGTGATCAAGCGCGGCGACTCGCAGGTCCTCGTCCCGACCATTCTGAACCGGCCGCGGTCGCGGGGCGATCATCCGGCGCGGCACGGCGGCCGGCGAGGCAGGTCCAGCCGTCGAGCCGGCGCCAGGCCACGAGCTCGAGCCATGGCGCATAGGCTTCGATGACCTCGTCGGCCTGTTCGTCGAGCAGGCCCGCGAGCACCAGCGCGCCGCCCGGTGCGAGCAGGCCGGCGAGCCGCGGTGCGAGCTCGACCAGCGGACCGGAGAGGATGTTGGCGAGCACGACCCCGGCGCCGTCCGGCAGCATCGCCGCTGCCTCGTGGACCTGCACGCGTCCGGCCACGGCGTTCGCCGCGGCATTCTCGCGCGTCGCGAGCAGCGCCTGCGGGTCTATGTCGTGGGCGTCGACCCGCACGGCGCCGAGCCGCGCCGCGGCGACCGCCAGCACGCCGGAGCCGCAGCCGAAGTCGATCGCACGCGCGCCGGGCACGAGGTTCGCATCGAGCCCCTCGAGGCAGAGTCGCGTCGTCGGATGCGTGCCCGTGCCGAAAGCGAGGCCCGGATCGAGCCGCACGACGACCGCACCGGCGTCCGCGACGCTCGCATGCGAGGGGCAGATCCACAGCCGCTCGCCGAAGCGCATCGGGCGGAAGTCCTCGAGCCAGGCACGCTCCCAGGCGCGCTGCGCGACGGCGGCCCGCGCGAACCGTGCAGCGTCGACGCCGAGCGCGCCGGCGAGGTCCGTGGCGAGCGCCTCGCAGTCGGTCGTCGCATCGTCGAACAGCGCCTGCAGCCGGGTCGCCGGCCAGAGGCGGAACTCGCCCGGCGCCGGTTCGAGGATCGGGTCGTCGCGCTGGTCGGTGAAGCTCAGCGAGACCGCGCCCGCCTCGAAACAGGCCTCTTCGACCACCGTCGGGTCGAGGCCGTCGAGATCGAGCGTGAGGCTGTAGAGGGCCATGCGGATCAGATTAGCGCAGCGCGTCCTGTCCGGAGCAGCCGCTGCGGTGACCCGGGCCACGCGCGGCACGCGGCGATGGCGCGGTCGTCGCCGGCGGGCGACGCGAGCGTGCGCTCGCGCACGCCGACCCTCCTGGCCGAGCCGCGGATTGCGATCCGCGATGCCCGTGCGCCGTGCACGCGCGCCCTCACTTCAAGCCGAGCCGGCGCTCCAGATAGTGGATGTCGAGCCCGCCCTGGCGGAACGCGGCGTGGTTGAAGATCTCCTGGTGCAGCGCGGTGTTGGTGCGGATGCCCTCGACGACCATTTCGGCGAGCGCGTTCTTCATGCGCGCGATCGCGGTGTCGCGCGTGTCGCCGTGCGCAATCAGCTTGCAGATCAGCGAGTCGTAGTTCGGCGGCACGTTGTAGCCGGAGTAGATGTGGCTGTCGACGCGGATGCCGGGGCCGCCGGGTGCGTGGAACAGCTTGATGGGCCCCGGCGAGGGCATGAAGGTCTTGGCATCCTCGGCATTGATGCGGCACTCCATCGCGTGGCCGCGGATCTCGATGTCCTTCTGCACGTAGCGCAGCTTCTCGCCCGAGGCGATCAGCAGCTGCGCCTTCACGAGATCGATGCCGGTGACCAGCTCGGTCACGGGATGCTCGACCTGGATGCGCGTGTTCATCTCGATGAAGTAGAACTCGTTGTCCTGGTAGAGGAACTCCAGCGTGCCGGCGCTGCGATAGCCGACCGCGCGGCAGGCCTCGACGACGCGTTCGCCCATCTTCTCGCGCTGCTGCGCCGTGATGCCGGGCGCCGGCGCCTCCTCGATGACCTTCTGGTGACGGCGCTGCATCGAGCAGTCGCGCTCGCCGAGATGGATCACGTTGCCGTAGTTGTCGGCGAGCACCTGGAACTCGATGTGCCGTGGGCGCTCCAGGAACTTCTCCATGTAGACCTGGTCGTTGCCGAAGGCCGCGAGCGCCTCGGCCTTGGTCACGTTGATCGCGTTCAGCAGCGCCGCGGGGTTGTGCACCACGCGCATGCCGCGGCCGC
>JADLDF010000488.1 GCA_020846815.1 Gammaproteobacteria bacterium
AGCGCGACACCCAGGTCTCGCCGGTGCGCAAGCAGCCGAACGAGTTCGTCAACACCTGGTCGGTCGACGGTTTCGTCGGCGAGGGCGCGCAGCCCTGCGAGCTCGGCTGGGGCACGCACGAGCGCAATTTCCCGCGCGACGGCCGGCGTCACGATTTCGGCTGCGGTGCGGCGATCTGGCTCGCGCAGCCGGGTGCGGCGACGCGCGTGCGCACCTGGACGCCGAAGGCGGGCCACATCCACGGCTTCGCGATCACGCATGGCGAGTCGATTTCGATCGCGGACTACCTCTCGGTGCGTGAGGGCGGTCAGGTCGTCTACCGTCCGACCGTCCACTATGCCTACCACCCCTGCGACGACGCGGTGCTGTCGATGCACGAATTCGCGGGGCACAACTGGATCGTGCAGGACCGCAAGCGCATCCTCATGGACGAGATCTCCCCGGGCGGCATCGACGAGCTCGGCGTGCTGCTCGCCGGCCACAAGAAGAACGCCTACTGGTTCGGCTCGCAGCTGTCGGTCGACGAGGCGCGCCAGCTCGCGCCGTACAACAACGCGACCAGCCTGCAGGTCACGGTCGCTGTGCTGGCGGGCGTGATCTGGGCGATGGAGAACCCGAACCGCGGCCTGATGGAGCCGGACGAGATCGACCACGAGCGCGTGCTCGAGATCTGCCGGCCCTACCTCGGCCCGGTCGTCGGCGAGTACACCGAGTGGACGCCGCTGACGGACCGCGAGCGGCTGTTTCCGGAGGACATCGACAAGTCGGATCCTTGGCAGTTCAAGAACGTCCGGGTGGTTTGACGCGTCGGGACAGGTGGCGCGTCAGCGTTCGCCGTAGTGGATTTCGACGATGACGAAGCGCTGTTCGCCGCCGGGGAGGGCGACGGCGACTTCGTCGTCGAGGCGTTTGCCGAGCAGGGCCCTGGGTAGCGGCGCGTCCATGCTGACGTAGCCGGGGGCGCGGTCGAATTCGTCGGGGCCGACGATGCGGAAGGTCTGCTCGGCGCCGGCCTCGTCCTCGAGCGTGACCCAGGCGCCGAAGAACACGCGCTTGGTGTCCGCCGGGGTCTGTGCGACCACGGTCATGCCGTCGAGCCGCTTGCGCAGGAAGCGCACGCGGCTGTCGATCTCGCGCAGGCGCTTCTTGCCGTAGGTGTACTCGGCGTTCTCCGAGCGGTCGCCCTGGGCGGCTGCCTCGGCGACGGCCTGCGTGACCTGCGGGCGCTCGATGCGCCACAGCTGGTCGAGCTCGGCGCGCAGCCGCTCGTGGCCGGCTGGCGTGATGAACTTCGAGCCGGGGCGGCTCGGTGGGCGATAGCGGGACATGCGTTCTTTCGCTCTCGGCTGTGTCGCGACTGCGCGCCGCGTCATGCTGTGTAGTGCTGCATCGCGGCGTGGCCTGGCGGATCGCGCAGACGCACTTGACTTAACGCACAGTTTCGCACGGCCGCGGTGCCGCGCGCCGGTGGCGGCGTCGCCGTGCCGCGCGAACTGTGCCGACCGACACAGTTTGCCCGCAGACGCAGACGTAGCCTTCCTTCATGGCGGCGAAATACTTCACGCAGTTCGTCACCGGCGCGGCCGAAGCTCGGCACGCCAGCGAGTGGAGCGGCGTCGTGGAGGTTGCCGAGCCCCTCGAGGGGCGCAAGGGCGCGCAGCGCGAGTTGCGCGAGATGCTCGCCGAGAGTTTCGATCTGGATTCGGCCGAGATCCGGATCCTGCATTGGGCCAGATTGCATTGAGCCGACTGTTCCGAATCCCCTAGCGGACTTCCTTCCCTTCATCGAAAGTCCGCATTTCCAACCCCGGGCGGGTTTCCTCCCGGGGTTTTTTTATAAATCGGATTTCAAATCCGATTTATTTCCTCTCGCCGTCGCCCGGATGTCGCGGCCGGCCGCGGCTGGTAACGTGTCACCTCCGTTCAGCTTGCGGTGATTCCATGCAACGATTCCTGGCCGCGCTGTCGACCGCGGCGCTCTCGGCCTGTACCGCCTCGTCCGCCGTCGGGCCGGCCGCGCCGGCTCCCGCGCTCATCGCGGCCGCATCCGTCGCGATGCCCGTGACGGCGCCGACGTCCGGCCTCGACCTCGCCGGTTTCGACACTACGGTACGTCCGCAGGACGACCTTTTCCGCTTCGCCGCCGGTGGCTGGCTGGCGCGCACCGAGATTCCTGCCGACCGCTCGAACTTCGGCACGTTCACGATGCTGGAGGACAACGCTCGGGCGGCACTGCGCGAGCTGGTCGAAGAGACGGCCGCGCGGCCCGGCCGCAGCCATGGCTCGGATGCACAGAAGGTCGGCGACTTCTACGCGAGCTTCATGGACGTGACCCGCATCGCCGTGCTCGGCGCGACGCCGCTCGCCGGCGAAGTGGCGCGGATCCTCGCGATCCGCAGTGTGCGCGACGTGTTCGCCTACATGGGCCATTCGCAACGGCTCGGCGTACAGCATCCGCTGATCCTCTACGTCACCCAGGATGCGCGCGACTCGAAGTCATACATCGCCTCGGTCTACCAGAGCGGGCTGACGATGCCCGACCGCGACAACTACCTTGCGACCGACGAGCGCAACGTCGCGCTGCGCCGTGCGCTCGAGGCCTATGTCGCGCGGCTGCTGGCGCTCGCCGGCGAGACGGACGCGGCCGGTGCGGCGCGTCGCGTCGCCGCGATCGAGGGGCGGATCGCGAACCACCACTGGACGCGGGTGCAGAACCGCGACCCGGTGAAGACCTACAACAAAGTCACGCTCGCCGAAGCCGGCAAGCTCACGCCGGGCTTCGACTGGTTCGCCTTCGTCGAGGGCGCCGGGGCGCCCGGCGTCGCCGCGCTCGACGTCAACCAGCCGACCTACGTGCGCGAGCTCGCGCGCATCGTCAAGGGCACGCCGGTCGCCGACTGGCGCCTGTACTTCAAGTTCCGGCTGCTCGATGCCTATGCACCCTACCTCGCGGCGGATTTCGAGCGCGCCCACTTCGACTTCCGCCAGGCCGCGCTGCGCGGCGTGAAGGAGCCCGAGCCGCGCTGGCGGCGCGGCGTCAAGCTGCTCGACGAGTCGGTCGGCGAGCTGCTCGGCCACCTCTACGTGGAGCGCCATTTCACGCCCGCGGCGCGCGAGCGCGTGCTGCAGCTCGTCGACAACCTGCTGAAGGCGTTCGATGCCTCGATCGGCGAGCTCGAGTGGATGAGCCCGGAGACGCGTGCCGAAGCGAAGCGCAAGCTCGCGCGTTTCGCCGTCAAGATCGGCTACCCACAGCGCTGGCGCGACTACGGCCGGCTCGAGATCCTGCCCGGCGACCTGGTCGGCAACGTACGCCGTGCGCGCGAGTTCGAGTTCGAGCGCCAGCTCGCCAAGCTCGGTCGGCCGATCGACCGCGACGAGTGGCTGATCACGCCGCAGACCGTGAACGCCTACTACAACCCGCCGATGAACGAGATCGTGTTCCCGGCGGCGATCCTGCAGCCGCCGTTCTTCGATCCGGCGGCCGACGACGCCGTCAACTACGGCGCGATCGGCGGCGTGATCGGCCACGAGATCAGCCACGGCTTCGACGACCAGGGCCGGCAGTACGACGGCGACGGCAACCTGCGCGACTGGTGGACCTTCGCCGACAGCGCGCGCTTCACCGAACGGGCGGGGCGGCTGGTCACGCAGTACTCGAACTTCAAGGTGCTCGACGACCGCGCCCTCAACGGCCAGCTGACGCTCGGCGAGAACATCGGCGACCTGTCGGGTCTGGCGGTCGCCTACAAGGCCTATCAGATCTCGCTCGGCGGCCGGCCGGCGCCGGTCATCGACGGCTTCACCGGGCCGCAGCGCTTCTTCCTCGGCTGGGCACAGATCTGGCGCCGCGAGTACCGCGACGACGAGCTGCGCGTGCGGCTGCTGACCGACGTGCACAGCCCGAGCGAGTTTCGCGTCAACGGCGTGGTCACGAACATGACGGAATTCCACGAGGCCTTTGGCCTCGCGCCCGGCGACCGGCTGTATCGCGCGCCCGGGGATCGTGTGAAAATCTGGTAGTCGCGTGCGGCGGGGCCGTGCGCGCCGCCCCGCCGCCGGCCCTTGCCGGCGGAT
>JADLDF010000489.1 GCA_020846815.1 Gammaproteobacteria bacterium
AGGCCTGCGCCGCGATCGCGGCGCCGATGATGGCCAACATGTCCGACGGCGGCAAGACGCCGATCCGCTCCGCGAAGGAGCTCGGCGGCCTCGGCTACCAGCTCGCGATCTTCCCGGCGATGAACGCGCTCGCGGCCTGTGCCGCGATGGAGGGCGCGCTGCGCAACCTCAAGGCGAACGGCACCAGCGCCTCGCCCGACGTGCCGCTGTTCTCGTTCGACGCCTTCTGCCGCATGGTGGGCTTCGAGGACGTCTGGGCGTTCGAGGAAAAATGGAAGGACGTGCTCGAGTCCCGACGATGAAGCGAGGAGCATGACCATGGTGATGCCACAGGGATTCAAGGCCTTCCGCATCCACGAAGCCGGCAAGACGGTGCAGGCGCGTTTCGAGACGCTGCGCCTCGACGATCTCGCGGCCGGCGACGTGGTGATCCGCGTCGCCTGGTCCGGCATCAACTACAAGGATGCGCTCGCCGCGACCGGCGCCGGCAAGATCCTGCGCCGCTTCCCGCTGGTCGGCGGCATCGATCTTTCCGGCATCGTCGAAGCCTCGGAGGATCCACGCCATCGGCCGGGCGATCGCGTGCTCGTGACCGGCTGCGGTCTCTCGGAGACGCACGATGGCGGCTATGCGGAGTACGCGCGCGTCAAGGGCGAGTGGGTGATCCCGCTGCCGGCGGGTCTCACGCTCTTCGATGCGATGGCGCTCGGCACGGCGGGTTTCACCGCGGCGCTCGCGATCCACAGGATGGAGCACAACGGCCAGTCGCCGGCGCGCGGCCCGATCGTCGTCACCGGCGCGACCGGCGGCGTCGGCTCGATCGCCATCGACATGCTCGCCGGCCGCGGCTACGAAGTCGTCGCGGTCAGCGGCAAGCCGGAATCGGCCGAGTGGCTGAAATCGCTCGGCGCCGCGCAGGTGCTGCCGCGTGGCGAAATCGACTACGGCAGGCGGCCGCTCGAGGCCGCGCGCTTCGGCGGCGCGATCGACAACGTCGGCGGCGAGACGCTCGCCTGGCTGACGCGCAGCGTCGACACCTGGGGCAACATCGCCTGCATCGGCCTCGCCGGCGGTGCCGAACTGCACACCACGGTGATGCCGTTCATCCTGCGTGGCATCAACCTCATCGGCATCAATTCCGCGGCGCAGCTGCGCGACACGCGGCTCGCGGTCTGGAACCGCATCGCGACCGACCTCGCGCCGCGCCATCTCGCGCGCATCGCCAGCCGCACGATCCCGTTCGACGCGCTGCCGGAGGCGTTCGCGGCCTACCTGCAGGGCGGCGTCACCGGTCGCACGGTCGTGCGCATCGGCGGCGACTGAGCCGCGCACCGCCCGCGTGCTCGCCGAGCTCCAGCTGCTCATCGTCGAAGTCGCCGTCGGTGAAGGCCGCGGCGTGTCCGGCACGGCACCGGGGACCGCGGCGCCCGCACTGCTGCTGACCGCACTGACGCACGTGCTGCGCGGCCTGCGCGATCCGGCTCTGGCGGCACTGGCCGGGCCACCGGTGCCGGGGGCGACCCTGCCGCTCGGTGCGCGCGTGCCGGGCACTTCCTTCGAGCTCGATCCGGCGAGCGCGGCGGCGAGCCTCGGTGCGCTCATGTACGTCGGTGCGCCGAGCGCGGTCGACGCCGTCGCGCCCGCGCTCGCGATCGCCGACTACGCGGCGCGGCACGCGCCCTACGACGGCTGTGAGCCGCCGCGGGTCGCGGACCTGTTCGCTGCGCTCGATCATGCCGCGGCGCTGCAGGCGGCACTCGCGCAGGACCCGCGCTGCGCCGCCGATCCGTGGTTCGCGCCGCGCGTCGCCGGCGCCCTCGCCGCGGCGCTGCTGCTCGGCGCGGACGAGCCGCGGCGGCGCGCGGCGGCGCTCGGTGCGGCGCTCGATGGCTCGCCGCCGGCACCCGCGACGCTGCAGGCTGCTTGCGGTGCGGCACCGGATGCCGGCGCGGCGCTGCTGCTACGGCGCGCCGCCGGCGAGAACGCCGCGCGTTCGATCCGCCATGCCCTGGCCGCCTGCGACGGCACGGCGCGCGGCGCGTGCGTTCGCGCAGCAGAGACGGCGACGACCGGTGCCGATGCCGGCGATTTCGTCGCGAGCCATTCTGGACAGGCCGCCACAGCGGGCGATTTCGTCACGGGCGATTCCTCGCATGCCGGTAGAAAGAGCGCCGGCAATGGCGCCGCCGCGCGTTTCGAACTCGAGTCGCTACAGGCCATCGCCGCGGATTTCACCGCCGCGGTGCTGGCCGCTTTTCCGCAGCGCCAGGCGCAGGCGCTGCTGGCGCTGTTCGACGATCCCGCACGGCTCACGGATCTCGGCGTCGATGCCTGCATCGCGCAACTGGTGCGCAACTGAGCCATGGCGCCCGCTGCCGCCAGCGACGCCGTACAGGTGCTCACGAGCGGTGCCGCGCGCCTCGGCGTGCCGCTCGATGCCGACGGCGCGCGCGCGTTGCTGAAGCTGCTCGACGAGCTCGAGCGCTGGAACGCCGCCTACAACCTCACGGCGATCCGCGACCGGCGGCTGATGCTGACGCACCATCTGCTCGACAGTCTGAGCGTGCACCACGCGCTGCGCGGCACGCGCATCGCCGACGTCGGCACCGGCGCGGGCTTCCCGGGCCTGCCGCTCGCGCTCGTCGATCCGCAACGGCATTTCACGCTGCTCGATTCGAACGGCAAGAAGATCCGGTTCGTGACCCATGCCGCGCGCGTGCTCGGCCTGAAGAACGTCGATGCGGTGCATGCGCGCGCCGAGCGTTTCACGCCCGTGCAGCCCTTCGACACCGTGATCGCGCGCGCCTTCGCGGCGCTCGAAACGCTGGCGGAGTCGGTGGCGCCGCTCTGCGGGCCGCAGACCCGGGTGCTGGCGATGAAGGGCCGGCCGGACGAGGCCGAGCTCGGCGCGCTGCCGCCGGGCTGGTCGATCGAGAGCGTCGAGCCGCTCGAGGTGCCGGGGCTGAACGAGGCACGCCATCTGGTCGTGCTGCGACCACCGCAGGCCTGAGACGGCCGGCCGTCGCCTCCGTCCGCCGCCCCGCGGCCGGGTCGTGGGGTAGACTCGACGTCCAGGCCCTCGCGGGCGTCCGCCGCAGACCAGCACTCCGGCCATGAAACGCGTCATCGCCGTCGCCAACCAGAAGGGCGGCGTCGGCAAGACCACCACCGCCGTCAACCTCGCTGCCTCGCTGGCGGCGACGCGCCGTCGCGCCCTGCTGATCGATCTCGACCCGCAGGGCAATGCGACCATGGGCTGCGGCGTCGAGAAGCACCAGCTCGAGCGCGGTGTCGGTGACGTGCTGGTCGGCAACTGCAGCGTCGCCGAGGCGATCGTGCCGCTGCCATCGCTGGGGCTCGCGCTGCTGCCCTCGAACCAGGACCTGACGGCCGCCGAGGTGCAGCTGCTGACCATGACCGTCGGCCGCGAGATGCGCCTGCGCCAGGCGCTGAAGCCGGTCCGCGACCAGTACGACGTGATCCTGATCGACTGCCCGCCGGCGCTGAACATGCTGACGGTCAATGCGCTGGTCGCCGCTGACAGCGTGCTGGTGCCGATGCAGTGCGAGTACTACGCGCTCGAGGGCCTTTCGGCCCTGGTCGGTACGATCGAGCAGATCCGCGCCACCGTGAACCCCGAGCTCGAGATCGAGGGCGTGCTGCGCACGATGTTCGACCCGCGCAACAACCTCTCGAACGAGGTCAGCGCGCAGCTGCTACAGCACTTCGGCGACAAGGTGTTCCGCACCATCATCCCGCGTAACGTGCGCCTCGCCGAGGCGCCGTCCTTCGGCAAGCCGGCGCTGCTGCACGACAAGGACTCGCGCGGTGCACTCGCCTATCTCGCGCTCGCCGGCGAGATGATCCGCCGCGAGGAGGAAGAAGCGCAGCAGGCCGCTGCCGCGACCGTGGCGAGCGCTGCCATCGCCACTACCGCACCGTCGTCCACGCCGGTCTCGACGGGCGCCACGGACACCTCGCCGCTCGCCGCCCCGGCGGCACCACGGCCCGCTGCACCCGATGCTGACGCGACGTCGGACGGCGTGTCGGCGCCCGCACCCGCACCCGCACCCGCGCCAGCACCCGCACCCGCGTCCGCGTCCGCGTCCGCGCCTACGCCCGCCGAAACACCGACGCCGGCATGATCATCGAGCCGCGCCAGGCCGGCCCCGGCGCACTGCGCCGCTGGAGCACGCTGGCGCTGCGTCTGATCGCCCGCGGCTTCGGCTTCTGGCTCGGCCTGGTGCTGCTCGTCTGCCTGTGGATGTTCGCCGGGCAGCGTCTGCCGCTGGTCGACGGCATGCTGGCGCTGGCCGCGTTCTTCGCCAGCATCCTGATCGCCGCGAAGCTCGACCGGCCCGAGCGCACCAGCCTCTCCGACGTGCTCAGGATGCTGCGTTCACACGCTCTCGAGATCCTGCTGTTCGCTGCGATCATCGCGATCGCCGGTGCGCTGATCTGGATGTTCCTGCTGGCGCGCCCCGAGGTGCCTTGGTACGCAGTGTTCTATACCGAGCGCAACTCGGTCAGGGTGCTCTCGGACAACTGGTTCGTCGCGCTGCGGCAGATCTTCGTCTATGCGGCCTATGCCCTCGGCCTGCTGTACTTCGGCCTGAACATCCCCGGCCTCACCTCGTTCTTCCAGTTTCCGTGCACGACCCTGCTCGGCATGTCGTTCCGCGATGCCTACCGGCTGAGCGCCATGGGTCAGGTGCGCAACCTCCCGGCGATGCTCGCCGTCGGCCTGATGTTCATCCTGCTGCCGGTGCTGTCGGTGCTGCTGTTGCCGGTGCTGGTGCCGCTGCTGTACTGCTTTTTCGGCGCCGTCACCTACGTCGGTTTCCGCGAGATCTTCCTCGGCATTCCCGACAACCGCCTCACCGAGCGCGCCGGCGCGGCCGTTCCCGCACCCTCGATCTGAGCGCGGCGCTGCGGGTCCGCGGGCCTCGCCGGCCCGGCTCGGCGGAGTCCGGTCCGCTATCATTTCGCCCATGAGCCAGAAAAAGCCCAGCCTCGGCCGCGGACTCGAGGCGCTGCTCGGCCAGATCTCGGCCAATCGCAGCGCGGCGGGTGCCGTGCCCGCGGTGGTGCCGGTCGACGTGCCCGGTGCGCCCGGCACGCCAGCCGCATCGCCGCCCGGTGCCGATGCCGGCAGTCCGCCCGGCGTGGGCGTGCCCGGTGCCACACCGCCGGCGCAGGGCGCGACTACGGCTCCCGCGCCGGGATCCGCAGTGGCGGCGAGCACCGCATCCGCTGCGCCCGCCGCCATGCCGTCGGCTGCGGCGCCGCGCGGCGAGGAGCTCGCCCGCCTGCCGCTCGACGTGCTGCAGCGCGGCCGCTACCAGCCGCGCGTCGACATGCGCCAGGAATCGCTCGAGGACCTCGCGAACTCGATCCGCACCCAGGGCCTGATCCAGCCGATCGTGGTGCGCCCGCTCGGCCCGCCCGGCGGCAGCGCCGGCACCGAGCGCTACGAGATCATCGCCGGCGAGCGCCGCTGGCGGGCCGCGCAGATCGCCGGTCTGAAGACCATCCCCGCCGTGATCCGCCGCGTGCCCGACGAGGCGGCGATCGCGATGGCGCTGATCGAGAACATCCAGCGCGAGGACCTGAACCCGCTGGAGGAGGCGCGGGCGCTCGACCGCCTGATCCGCGAGTTCGGCGTCACCCACCAGCAGGCCGCAGAAGCGGTCGGCCGCTCCCGCGCCGCGGTCAGCAACCTGCTGCGCCTGCTCGACCTCGCCCCCGAGGTCGCCGCGCTGGTCGAGCAGCGCGAGCTGGAGATGGGCCATGCACGCGCCCTGCTCGGCCTGCCGACCCGCCGGCAGCAGGCTGAAGTCGGTGGATTGGTTGCAAAAAAGGGCCTTTCAGTGCGTGAGACCGAGGCATTGGTTCGTCGGCTGACCAATTCGACTCCTCCTGCCGCAGATGGGGCCAGCCCGCCCCGCGACCCGAACGTCGTCCAGCTCGAGGCCCGGCTGGCCGACACCCTCGGTGCCAAGGTCTCGATCGAGCACTCCGGCCGCAGCGGCAAGGGTCGCGTCGTGGTCAGCTACAACTCGCTCGACGAGCTGGACGGCATCCTCGCGCACATCAGCTGAAGCGCTTCTTGCGGCGCAAAAACGCTTTCTTGAAGCTGGCCGAACCCGCGCCTATAATCGCGCGCCTTCGCCGCCCGGCCTCGTAAGTGGTCGCGGCGCAAAGTAAAAGCGAGGCCACCCCGACGGCATGCAGCACGCCCGAAGAGTGGCCTTTTGTTTGGCCTTGAGAACCATTCAGCAAAGCGGCCTGATGAACGGGCCTGGGGAAGTGGCTTCGGTGACCCCGGCACGCGATCCGGATACGAACCGGCTCGCTCGTCGGATCCTCATCGGGCAGGCACTCGTCACGGCCGTGCTGGCCCTGCTCGGCGCGCTCCTCTTCGGAGGTCGCACCGGTCTCTGGGTCGTGGCAGGCGGCGCGATCGGTACGGTCGCGAACCTGTACATGACCTTCGCCGCGCTGCGCAGCGTCGGTGGCAACGCAGGGCTCGCACTGCGCCGGCTGTTCACCGGCCAGTTCGTGAAGGTGGCGCTGACGGTGCTGCTGTTCGTCGCGGTCGCGCGCCGCGGCGACGCGGTCTGGCCGGCGGTGATCGTCGGCTACGTCGCGACGCTGGTCGTGTTCTGGGCGCTGCCGGCGATCGC
>JADLDF010000490.1 GCA_020846815.1 Gammaproteobacteria bacterium
CGAAGGGCGTCGAGCAGGGCATCCTCAAGGGCATGTACCTGCTGTCGATCGGCGGGCGCGGCAAGGTGCGCGCCAACCTGCTCGGCTCGGGCACGATCCTGCGCGAGGTGCAGGCCGCGGCGGCGATTCTCGAGAAGGACTACGGCGTGCCGGCCGACGTGTTCTCCGTGCCGAGCTTCAGCGAGCTGCGCCGCGAGGCTCTCGACTGCGAACGCTGGAACCTGCTGAACTCGAACGAGCCGGCGCGCGTGCCCTACGTCGCACAGTGCCTGGGCGGCCACGCGGGTCCGTTCATCGCCGCGACGGACTACCTGCGCACCGTGCCCGACCAGATCCGCCAGTGGGTGCCGGGCGCGTACGTGACACTCGGCACCGACGGCTACGGCCGCTCGGATGCGCGCGCCGAGCTGCGCCATCACTTCGAGGTCGACCGCCGCTTCATCGTGCTGGCGGCACTGAAGGCGCTCGTCGACGACAAGAAGCTCGACCGCAAGACGCTGGCCAAGGCGATCGCGGACCTGGGCATCGACGCCTCCAAGCCGAACCCGCTGAACTCCTGACGGAACGAACCATGGCGATCGAAGTGCGCGTGCCCGACCTGGGCAGCTTCAAGGACGTGACCGTGATCGACCTGCTGGTCAAGGCAGGCGAGGCGGTCGAAGTCGACACGCCGCTGGTCACGCTCGAGACCGAGAAGGCGACGATGGACGTGCCGTCCTCGTCGGCCGGAGTCGTCGAGGCGGTCCACGTGGCGCGCGGCGGCAAGGTCAACGCCGGCGATCTGATCTTGACGCTGCGTGCTGCGGAGGGCGCTACCGCAGCCGCGCCTGCCGCAGCTTCGGCTCCGGCTGCGTCCGCGCCTGCTGCGCCCGCGATGTCGTCTGCGGCCCCGGCCGCTCCGGCGACGGTGGCAGCGGCATCCCAGGGTGCCGCGGTCGCAGCGCCGTCCGCCGACCCGGCCCCGACCGCTGCGGTATCCGCTGCTCCGTCGGCTGCCGCAGCTTCGTCCGAGGCACCGGCGCCGTCCGCCACGCGCATTCCCGGCGGGCGCACCGACCTCGCACCGATCAACGAGCCCGGCTTCTCCACCGCGCATGCCGGTCCTTCGGTGCGCCGCCTCGCGCGCGAGCTCGGCGTCGACCTGTCGAAGGTCAAGGGCACGGCCATCAAGGGACGCATTTCCCACGAGGACGTCAAGGCCTACGTCAAGCAGTTGCTCTCGGGCGGCGCGGCGGGTGCCGGCGGCGGCGCGGGTGGCGGGGCCCTGCCGCGCATTCCCGCGGTCGACTTCGCAGCCTTCGGGCCGGTCGAGCTCAGGCCTCTCGGTCGCATCCAGAAGATCTCAGGCCCGCGCCTGCAGGCCGCCTGGGTCAACCTGCCGCACGTCACGCAGTTCGACGAGGCGGACATCACCGGCCTCGAGGAATCCCGCAACCGGCTCAAGGACACGGCGGCGACGCGCGGCATCAAGCTCACGCCGCTCGCCTTCATCATCCGCGCGGTGGTGCGCACGCTCGCCGAGTTCCCGACGTTCAATGCCTCGCTCGACGAGAGCGGCCAGAACCTGGTCCTGAAGCGCTACTGCCACATCGGCTTCGCGGCCGACACACCCAACGGCCTGCTGGTGCCGGTGATCCGCGACGCCGATCGCAAGGACGTCTACGGCCTCGCGCGTGCGCTCGGCGAGCTGTCCGACAAGGCGCGTGCCGGCAAGCTCTCGGCGGCCGAGATGCAGGGCGGCTGCTTCACCGTCTCGAGCCTCGGCGGCATCGGCGGCACGGCGTTCACGCCGATCATCAATGCGCCCGAAGTCGCGATCCTCGGCGTATCGCGCTCGGCGATGAAGCCGCTCTGGCAGGGCGGGGCGTTCGTGCCGCGCCTGATGCTGCCGCTGTCCCTGTCCTACGACCATCGCGTCATCGACGGTGCGCTCGGTGTGCGCTTCATCACCCATCTCGCCGCGCAGCTCGCCGACGTGCGCGGCCTGCTCGAAGCGGTTCCCTGACCGAGGCTCAGCATCGTGGCTCTGATCGACGTCATCGTTCCCGACCTCGGCAATTTCAACGACGTGCCGGTCGTCGACGTGCTCGTGGCCGTCGGCGCCGACGTCGAGGTCGAGACACCGCTGGTCACGCTCGAGACCGACAAGGCCTCGATCGACGTGCCTTCGAGCGCGGCCGGCCGCGTCGCCGAGATCCTGGTCGCGCCCGGCGCCAAGGTGTCCAAGGGCAGCGTGATCCTGCGCCTCGAGGCGAGCGCCGCCGCGCCGCCGGCTGAAGCGGCCGCATCGACCGCTGCACCGTCCGCCGCGGCGGATGCGCGCCAGCCCGAGCCGCCGTCAATAGCCGCCGAGGCGGACGTACGGCGCCAGCCCGGGCCACCGCCGGCCGGTGCCGCGGCTGCGGCCACGTCACCGGCTCCCGGGGCGGCCGCCTCGCCGCCCGCGACGTCGCGTTCCGGCGCCGCGCCGGCGAGCGCGCCGCGCCCGTCGATCCCCGTCGATCGCCAGGCGCAGCTGCTGGTGCTGGGCGCGGGTCCCGGCGGCTACACGGCCGCATTCCGCGCCGCCGACCTCGGCCTCTCGGTCGTGCTGGTCGAGCGCTGGCCGAATCTCGGCGGCGTCTGCCTGAACGTCGGCTGCATCCCCTCCAAGGCGCTGCTGCACGCGGCCAAGGTCATCGAGGAAGCGGAGTCGATGGCCGCCCACGGCATCGTCTTCGGGCCGCCGCAGATCGATCTCGACAAGCTCCGCGGCTGGAAGGACGGCGTGGTGCGCAAGCTGACCAACGGCCTGCGGATGCTCGCCAGGCAGCGCAAGGTCGAGGTCGTGCAGGGCGCGGGTCGCTTCGTCGCGCCGGACGTCGTCGAAGTCGCGGGCGAGTCCGGCACGCAGCGCATCGGCTTCGAGCAGTGCATCGTCGCCGCGGGCTCGGAGAGCGTGCGGCTGCCTTTCCTGCCCGACGATCCGCGCGTCATCGATTCCACCGGCGCGCTCGAGCTCGAATCGCTGCCCAAGCGCCTGCTGGTCATCGGCGGCGGCATCATCGGCCTGGAGATGGCCTGCGTCTACGACGCGCTCGGCGTCGAGGTC
>JADLDF010000491.1 GCA_020846815.1 Gammaproteobacteria bacterium
CAACTGGGCCGCGATCCATACGGCGAGGCGGCTGTCCATGCCCAGCACCGAGCGATACTCCGGCCCGCCCGGCAGTCCCTGCGCATCGAGGTTCTGCGCGACGACGAGCAGGCATCCGCCGATCAGCACTGCGCCAGCACCCCTGATCCGCGCTGGCCGACCGAACGCTGGCCTACCGAGCATTCCGGTGCTCCTCCTGGTCGGACCTCTGATCGAGCAGTCCGCTGGACGGATCCGTAGCAACATTCGCACCAGCCCCGCCTGGTGACGCCGCGACGCGAATTCCCCCGAGGAATCACGGGCAAGCGACGAGCACCGGCGCTCGCCCCGGGACGCGCCGTCACACGCCGAAGTGAACGAACCGTTTCATCGCGTCGCATGCACGACGCAACGTTTGAACGGATCGTTCACTGCGCCGCCACAGGGCGCCTCTGAAGCCTCGTTGCAGCAAGCGTCAGCCACCGCTGATTCCGATCCCGCCGCGACACGTGCAGGTGCTGGCACGGATTCTGCAAGCCAACGTGTTTCGAGCAGACGCGCACCGGGAATCGAGGGGTCATGCACGCAAGCAGCACGGTGTACCCGGAGCCGCAATGGCCAGACGCCAGGCCTGCCGATCCGGCGCGGGTCGACGCGACCGCCGCGGCGCACTGGCTGCATCGCGCGATCCTGGTGGCAGTCGATTGCTCCGATGAATCCAACCGCGGTGTGATCGAGGCCGTGGCGCTCGCAGGCGTCGTGGGCGCGAAAGTCACCGGGATCCACGTCTACGCGGCCCGTCTGCACGGCCTGCGCTTTCGCCAGATGGAGGGCGGCCTGCCGCAGCAGTACCGCCAGGAGCAGGCGCTCGAGGAGCAGCGCGAGATCCACGGCGAACTCATCACTCGCGGGCTCTCCCTGATCGCCGACTCGTACCTGGACCAGGCGGCGCACGCCTGCCACGCGGCGTCGATCCCCTTCGCGCCGCGATCACTGGAAGGCAAGAACTACCGCGCACTGCTCGAGGAAGCCCACAGTGGGCGCCACGACCTGCTCGTGATCGGTGCCCGCGGTCTCGGCGCGGTACCCGAAGGCGGCATAGGGACCGTGTGCGAGCGCGTCGCGCGCCGGGCTGCCATCGACACGCTGGTGATCAAGGACCCGCAGCGACGTCTTGCCGACGGCCCGATCGTGGCGGCCATCGACGGTTCGGATCAGGCGTACGGCGGGCTGTTGAGCGCGCTCGCGCTGGCACGGGCCTGGGGCGTCGGGCTGCAGGTGGTGGCCGCCTACGATCCGCACTTCCACTACGTCGCCTTCGAGCGCATCAGTCGCGTGTTGTCGGAGGAGGCGGGCCGCACGTTCCGCTTTGCCGACCAGGAGCGGCTGCACGAAGAGATCATCGATGCCGGTCTCGCCAGAATCTACCGGGGCCACCTGAGCATCGCCGAATCCATCGCCGCGGAGCACGGCGTGACCATCGAGACGGCGCTGCTCGAGGGCAAGCCGCACGCCGCGATCGAGCGGCATCTGCGCGCTGTCCAGCCTGCGCTGCTGGTGATCGGTCGGCTGGGCATCCACGCCGATCCGGAACTCGACATCGGCGGAACCGCCGAGCGGCTGCTGCGCAACGTCGAGTGCGCGGTGCTGCTGAGCCGGCGCGCGCACCAGCCGCGCACGGAGACGATCACCGCGGTGACCACCGCCTGGACACCCGAGGCCGAGCGACGCCTGGAGCGGGTGCCGGCGTTCGTGCGCAAGATGGCGCGCATGGCGATCCTGCAATTCGCCCGGGAGCGCGGCCACACGGTGATCACCGAGCGCATCGTCGACGAAGCCACCGACATTCTCTGCCCCGGGCACGCCCGCAACGGCACAGCGCGCAGCCCCGGGCACGGCCCCTCGGGTTCGCATGAGTGAGCCGGATGTCATCGTCGCAGGCGCAGGCATCTCCGGGCTGTCGACGGCATGGTGGCTCGCCCGTGCAGGCTGCTCCGTCGAGGTCTGGGAGCAGGACACCCGGCTCGGCGGCCAGATCGCCACCCGACAGGCTGACGGCTACCTGACCGAGCGCGCGGCGTCGGTGATGCTGAATTTCCGTCCCGAGGTGAGCCGGCTGCTCGCCGCCACCGGGCTCGATGCCGCAAAGATCCCGAGCGCTCCGCAGTGCCGACGCTACCTGGTGCGTGGCGGCCAGCTGGTGCCGGTTCCAATGCGCTTCGGCGCGCTGGTGCGTTCACCGCTCTGGAGCACGCGCAGCAAACTGCGCCTGCTCGCCGAGCCGCTCGTTCCGAGAGGCGGCCACCCCGACGAGACGGTGAGCGCGTTCGTCGTCCGGCGCTTCGGCCGCGAAGTGCTCGAGACGGCGATGGAACCGTTCATCGCGGGTCCGCTCGCATCCGACCCGGATCGGGCGAGCGCGCACGCGGTGCTGCCGCGTCTGGTGGCGCTGGAGCAACGCTACGGCAGCCTTGTGATCGGGGCGTGCGTCGGCCGGATCCTGCGCCGCGGCACGGCTCCGGTGCGCGAGTCGTTCTCCTTCGACGGCGGCATGGCGACACTGACCGGGGCGCTGGCTGCAAGCGCAAACCTGCGCCTGCGCGTCGGGAGCACGGTGCGGCACCTCGAGCCCACGCGGTCTGGCTGGTGTCTCGCAGGCGAGACACCGGCGGGTGGATGGACGGTCCGGACGCGACAACTCGTGCTGAGCGTGCCCGCCCCGGCCGCTGCCGCGCTGCTTCGCCCGCTCGATGCCGACCTGGCGCACCTGCTGCACGGCATCGAGTACAGCGCGCTGACCGTGGTGCACCTCGCGTTCGATCGATCGGCCGTGCGGAACCGGCTCGACGGAATGGGTTTCCTGGTACCCCGCAGCGAAGGCCTGCCGCTGACCGGCTGCCAGTGGATGAGCAGCACCTTTGCGGCGC
>JADLDF010000492.1 GCA_020846815.1 Gammaproteobacteria bacterium
CGCCTCTAGCAGCCTACCCGGAAGTCGCGCACGGACACGGCGCTGCGGGGTTGCCCCCGCGACTTCCCTATTTGGCCTTGCTCCCGGTGGGGTTTGCCGTGCCGCGGAACGTTGCCGCCCGCGCGGTGCGCTCTTACCGCACCATTTCACCCTTACCTGCGGCGGGCCCGCATCGCTGCGGACCTGCACGCCGGCGGTATCTTTCTGTTGCACTTTCCGTGGGCTCGCGCCCCCCAGGCGTTACCTGGCACCGTGTCCGTCGGAGCCCGGACTTTCCTCCCCACTTCTTTGCGAGAAAACTCGCGAGAAATGCAGCGATCACCCGGCCGGCTCCCGCGGCGAAGATACGCTGCCATGGCGTCGGGCACAAATCAGCACTGCACCGTAGCCGCCGCAATGCGCGCTTGCGCCGTCGGCACGATGCCGGCTGCGCCGCAGGTGCGCGCCGCCGGCTCAGCGCCGCCGCGCTGCGAGTCGCACCGCGACCTCGTAAGCGAGCTTGCGCGGCACGCCGGTCGCGGCACTGGCCAGCGCCGCCGCCTTCGAAGCCGGCAGATGTCCGAGCGCCGCGTCCACCAGCCGCTCGAGCGCGGCCGGGTCGGCTACGGCGGCCGCCTCGTCCTCCGCCGGCTCGGGCGCACCCGCGATCACCACCGTGATCTCGCCGCGCGCGAAATCCGCCTCCGCGGCCGCGCGCGCCGCGAGCTCGCCGAGCTTGCCGCGATAAACGGTCTCGTAGACCTTGGTGAGCTCGCGCGCGACGGCCGCGGCGCGCTCCGCGCCGAGCACGCGTGCGCAGTCGGCGAGCGACCCTGCGATGCGATGCGGCGATTCGAACAGCACGATCGTACGCGGCTCGCGGCGCAGCGCCTCGAGCCGCGCGCTGCGCTCGCCGGTACGCGCCGGCAGAAAGCCCTCGAAACAAAAACGGTCGGTCGCGAGCCCGGCGACACTGAGCGCCGCGGCGATCGCGGTCGGCCCGGGGATGGCGCGCACGGCATGGCCCGCGGCCACCGCGCGCCGCACCAGCTCGTAGCCCGGGTCCGACAGCAGCGGCGTGCCAGCGTCGCTGACCAGCGCCACCTGCTCGCCGCGCGCAAGCCGCGCGAGCAGTGCGTCGGCGCGCCCGCGCTCGTTGTGCTCGTGCAGCGACAGCAGCGGCCGCTGCAGGCCGATCGCAGCGAGCAGCTGCGCCGTGCGGCGCGTGTCTTCGGCGGCGATGACGTCGGCCGCGGCCAGCACCTCGCGCGCCCGCGGCGACAGATCGCCGAGATTGCCGATCGGCGTCGCCACGATATCGAGACGGCCGGCGGCGCGACCCGCGGCGAGCGCGGCTTCCAGGTGCTGAGACACTATAATTCCGCTTCTTCGCTGACCGCGAGCATCCTGCCCTTCGCCGAGGGGGTATTCAATCCATGCCGAACCACTCGTCCGCGGCCTTCCATGCCGGCCCGTCCATGGCCTTTGCTGCCAGCACGTCCGCAGCCGACGCCCACGGTTCGTCGCGGGCTTGCCGCCACACCTGCGCCGCGCTGCCCGCGACCACGCCGGCGTCATCGCCACGCGCCGGCCGCGCGCTCGCGGGGGCGCTGCAGGTGCTGCTGCTCGCGGCTGTGCTTGCGCTGCTCGCCGGCTGCCAGAGCCTCGGCGGTGCCGCAGTCGGCCCCGGCTCGCTGCAGCGCGCCGAGTCGCTCGCGCAGCGCGGCGAGCACGAAGCCGCGGCGCGCGAGTACGAAAAGCTCGCCGACGACAATCCCGGCAGCGCCGGCATCGGCTACCTGCTCGGCGCGGCGCGCGAGTGGCTCGCCGCCGGCCGCGCCGCCGACGCGCGGCGCGTGCTCGCGCAGGTCTCGGGCACGCCCTCGCCGTCGCAGACCGCCGAGCTGCGGCTGCTCGACATCGAGCTGACGCTGGCCGCGGGCGAGGCACAACGCGCCTGGCAGCAGCTCGAGGCCTTCGGCCTGCCGCGCGAGCCGGCCGCCCAGCTGCAGTACCACGCGCTGCGCCAGCGGCTCGCGTTCGCGACCGGCCGGCCGGTCGAGGGCGTCCGCGCCGAGATCGCGCGCGAGCGCCTGCTGACCGACGCCGACGCGAGACTGCAGGCGCGCCGCGAGCTGTTCGCGCAGCTGCGCGACGCCAGCGCCCGCGGCATCAAGCTCGAGCCCGCCGCGGCCGGCGCCGACGCCATCGTGCGCGGCTGGCTGGAGCTCGGGCCGGTCGCGGCCCAGGCCAGCCGCGGCAGCGGCGCACCGGTGATCGCGGCCTGGCGCGCGCGCTACCCGGCGCACCCGGCGGCCGAGCTGCTGCGCACCGACTTCGGCGCGCCGACGCCGGCCGCGCCGCTGCAGCCCGGCTCCCACGTCGCCGTGCTGCTGCCGGTCAGCGGCCGCAATGCCGGCGCCGCGGCGCAGATCCGCGACGGCCTGCTCGCCGGCTACTACGCGATGCCGGCCGCGTCGCGCCCCAGCCTGCGCATCTACGACACCGGCACGACCAGCATCGCCGAGGCGCTGATCGAGGCGAGCCGCGCCGGCGCCGAGTTCGTGATCGGTCCGCTGACGCGCGAGGAGGTCGTCGCCGCCGCCGATGCCACGGTGCGCCGCCCGCCCCTGCTCGCGCTGAACTTCCTCGCCTCCGAAGCGGCCGCGCCGCAGGACTTCTACCAGTTCGCGCTCTCGCCCGAGGACGAGGCGCGGCTCGCGGCACGACGCGCGCTGGCCGACGGCCGGCGCCGCGCGGTCGCGCTCGTGCCCGAAGGCGACTGGGGCACGCGCGTGCTGAACGCGTTCCGCGCCGAGTTCGAAGGCGGCGGCGGCCAGCTGCTCGATGCGGTCAGCTTCGTGCCCGGCCGCAACGACTATTCCGACCCCATCCAGACGGCGCTGCGCCTCAAGGACAGCCGCGCGCGCCAGAAGCGCCTCGAAGGCGCGCTCGGCACGACGCTGGCGTTCCAGCTGCGGCGCCGCGCCGACATCGAGCTGCTGTTCACGCCGGCGCCGTCGGCGACCGCACGAGCGCTGCGGCCGCAGCTGCGCTTCCATTTCGCCGGCGACCTGCCGGCCTACGCAACCTCGGACGCCTACGAGCCCGGGCTCACCGACAATGCCGATCTCGAGGGCCTGCTGTTCCCCGACATGCCCTGGATGCTCGGCGCGGCGGGCGCGGCGGAGCGCCTGCGCAGCGCGACGCTCGAGGCCTGGGGCCAGGACGTGCGCGGCCGCGGGCGGCTGTACGCCTTCGGCTACGATGCCTGGCTGATCTACCAGGGTCTGCGCGGCACGGGCGGCGGCACGATGGCGCCGGTCGACGGCGCGACCGGGCGGCTGTCGCTCGATGCCGAGCGCCGCGTGCGGCGCGAGCTCGACTGGGCGCAGATCCGCAACGGCCTGCCGCGCGCGCTCGACGGCGGCGCGGCCACGACCGCAGCAGCGGGCAGCGCGGCCCGCTGAGCCGCTGCGTGCCGCTGCGGCACGATCCGGCGGCCGCCGCATCGCCTCCGGACCGCATCGAGATCGGGCGGCGCGCAGAGGACCTGGTCGCGACCGCGCTGCGCGAGCGCGGCGCGGCCCTGCTGCTGCGCAACTACCGCCGGCGCTGCGGCGAGCTGGACCTCGTGGCACGCGAGGATGGCGTGCTGCTGGTCGTCGAGGTGCGCATGCGTTCGGGCGACGCCTTCGGCGGCGGCGCGGCGAGCGTCGACCGCGCCAAGCAGCGACGCATCGTGCTGACGGCCCGTCAGCTGCTGCAGCAGCGGCGCGATCTCGCGGCGCTGCCGGTGCGGTTCGATGTCGCCGTGGTGTCGCCGGACGCGCCGTGCTGGCGCATCGACTGGATCCGGCACGCGTTCGAGGCAGACTGAAAGCGCGATGCGCTACTTCACGACCTTGAGCTGCGGCCGCTTCGACGGCCCCGGCTCTTCGGGCGCGGGGCCCGAAGGCCCATCCGGCCCGGACCCGGGCCCCGGCGGCGGCGACTCGGGCCCGCCGTCCTGCTCCGGGAACACCATGCCCTCGCCGGTCTCGCGCGCATAGACGCCGAGTACGGCCGTGATCGGGAAGCGCACGTGCTGCACGACGCCGGCGAAGCGCGCGTCGAACTCGACCCATTCGTTGCCGATGTCCAGCCGCTGCGTCGCGGCGTAGCTGACGTTCAGCACGATCCGGCCGTCACGCGCATAGGCGCGCGGCAGCTGCGCCTCGGCCACCTCGGCGTTGACGATCACGTGCGGCGTGAAGCCGCTGTCGGTCATCCACTGGTGCATGGCGCGCAGCAGGTACGGCCGGCGCGTCGGACGGGTCGGCGCGCTCACGCCGCCGGTCTCGTGCGCACGATGGGATCGGAGTACGGCATCACGCTTCAGCCGTCCCGCATGCCCTGCTCGACCGCCGACAGGCTCGCGCGGAAACCGGGGCGGGAGAACACGAGCTGCGCATAGCGCATGATCGGCTGCGCCTGCGCCGCGGACAGGTCGATGCCCCAGTGCGGCAGGCGCCAGAGGATCGGCGCGAGCGTCGCATCGACCATCGTGAGTTCGGTACTGAGGAAGTAAGGCTTGAGCTTGAAGAGGTCGGCACTCTGCAGCACCGTCTCGCGCAGCTCCTTGCGGCGCGCGGCCTTGTCGCGCGGATCGCCTGCGGCATCGATGGCCGCGGCGGCCGCATACCAGTCGCGCTCCAGGCGGTGCAGCATCAGCC
>JADLDF010000493.1 GCA_020846815.1 Gammaproteobacteria bacterium
ATGATCGCGACGAACTCGCCGCGCGCGACGTCGAGGTCGACGCCGCGCAGCGCCTGCAGCGCGGTCGGGCCCTCGCCGTAGACCTTGGTGATGCCGCGCAGCCGGATCAGCGGCTGGCTCGCTGCGCCGCTCGTTTCACCGCTCACTTCGCAGTGCCTCCGGCGAACTGGTCGACGATCACCGCCATGCCCGGCTGCAGCTCGCCGCCGGTGATCTCGGTCATCTTGCCGTCGCTGATGCCGGTCGTGACCGACACCGGCTGCGCCGCGCCGTCTCGCAGCACCCAGACCTGCCGCGCGCCCGCGCTGCCGGCGTCCGGCCGCGCGGCCTTGGTGGTGTCGCGCGGCGGGCGCGGCAACAGCCTGGAGACGATGCCGCCCGAGGACGACGCCCTCGCTGCGCCGCCCCCACCCGCCATCGACGGCGAGAAGCGCAGCGCGGGGTTCGGCACCAGCAGCACGCCCTTGCGCTCGGCGGCGGTGATCGTCGCCGACACGGTCATGCCGGGCCGCAAGCTCAGGTCGCTGTTGTCGACCTCGAGTCGGGTCGCGTAGGTGACGACGTTCTCGGTGAGCGTCGAGCCGTAGGCGACGCGGCTCACGGTAGCCGGGTAGCGACGCTGCGGATACGCGCTGACGGTGAAGCTGGCCTTCTGGCCGACCCGCACCGCGCCGACGTCGGCCTCGTCGACGCTGACCTCGACCAGCAGGTGCGTCAGGTCTTCGGCGAGGCTCATCAGCGTCACCGCCTGCAGCGTGGCGGCCACCGCGTTGCCGGGCTCGACCGAGCGCGACAGCACGACGCCGTCGATCGGCGAGCGGATCGAGGCCTTCGACAGGTTGGTCTCGTCGGTCGACAACGCGGCCTTCGCGTCCTCGACGTTGGCGCGCGCGCTGTTCTCGTCGGCGCGCGCGCGCGCCAGCGCCGCGGTCGCCGCGTCGAGCTCGGCTGCCGACGGCACCTTGCCGCCGGAGAGCCGCGAGACCTCGCGCAGCCTCGCGAGGCTCGCCTCCGATTCCTTCACGGTGGCGGTGGTCTGCGCGAGCCGCGCCTGCGCGGCAGCGAGCGACGCGCGCGAGCGCGCGACCTGCGCGGTGAGCTTCGCGGCGTCGAGCTCGACCAGCACCTCGCCCTTCTTCACGCGATCGTTGACGTCGACCAGCACGCGGCGAACCGTGCCCGACAGCTCGCTGCCGATGTTGACGGTGCGCGTGGCCTGCAGCTTGCCGTTGGCAGTGACGGTCAGCGTGAGGTCGCCGCGTCGCGCCTCCTCGGTCACGTAGCGCGGGGCGGCCGCATCCTGCTTCTGGCCGAGCCAGTACCAGGTGCCGCCTGCCGCAAGCGCCAGCACCGCGAGCCCGATCCACAGCGACGGCCGCTGCCACCCGTGCCGCCTCGCGCCGGCGAGCAGCGTGTCCACCTTGTCGTTCATTCCCATCCTCCGCCGAGTGCCTTGTACAGGCGCACGTGATCGGCGCTGACCTTCGCGACCGTGTTGGCGACGCTGTCCTGCGTGTTCAGCAGCGTGCGCTGCGTCTCGAGGACGACCTGGAAGTCGATCAGGCCGCTGGCGTAGCGCTGCTGCGCGAGCAGCGCCGCGTTCGCCGCCGCCTCGGCCGCGTTCTGCAGGCGCTCGAGTTGTGCGCGGTCGTTGCGCAGTGCGACCAGGGCATCCTCGACCTCCTTCAGCGCGGCGAGCACCACCGACTCGTAGTTCACGCGCGCCTGTTCGAGCCCCGCCTCCTGCACGCGCACCTGCGCGCGCGCCGCCCCGCCGTCGAACAGCGGCACCGAGACGCTGCCCAGCAGCGAGTCGAACACCGCCGCGCCGCTGCCCAGGCCGCCGAGCGTGAGCGCGCTCAAGCCCAGCGAGCCGCCGAGGCGGAAGCCCGGATAGCGGGCCGCGTCGGCCTGCGACACGCGGGCCAGCGCGGCGGACACCTGCTGCTCGGCGCGGCGTACGTCGGGGCGCTGGCGCAGCGTCTCGGCTGGGATCGCGAGCGCCAGGTCGCCAGCGGGCTGCGGCACTGGCTGTGCCGTCCCGAGCGCGGCCTGCAGCGCCGCCGGCGCGCGGCCGGTCAGTACCGCCAGCGCGTGCTGCGCCTGCGCGATGCCGGACTCGAGCGCCGGGATCTGCGCGGCGGTCTGTTCGCTGGCAGCGCGCGCCTGCTCGAGCTCGACCGAGGTCGCAAGCCCGGCCTGCACGCGCCAGCGCGCGAGCTGCAGCGTCTCGGTCTGCGTGGCCAGGTTGCGCCGCGCGATCTCCAGCCGCGCCTGCTGGCTGCGCAGGTCGAGATAGGCGAGCGCGACCTCGGCCGCCAACGAGACCTGCGTGTCGGCCAGGCTCTCCTGCGCGGCGCGCACGTCGGCCTCGGCGGCCCGGACCGCGCTGCGCTGGCCGCCGAACACGTCGAGCTCCCAGCCGGCGTCGAGGCCCGCCTGGAAGCGGTTGGCCGTGTGGCCGCCGGCCGGCCTCGCGCGCTGCGCGGAGCCCGATGCCGAGACGTTCGGCAGCAAACCGGCCGCCTGCACGTCGCGAAGCGCTCGCGCCTGGGCGAGCGCGGCGCGCGCGCTGCGCACGCCGGGGTTGGCTTCGAGCGCCTGCGCGACGAGGCCGCTGAGTTGCGGATCGTCGAAGCGGCGCCACCAGTGGGCGAGCGCGGTGGGGACGAGGGCGAGGGCGGGGGCGGCTGGGCCGCTCGGCGCTCCGGCTCCGGCTCCGGCCGAGGCTGCGGGCGCCGCCGACGTCGACCAGGCCGCCGGAATCGGCGCGTCGGGCAGCCCGGCATCGCGCGCCGGCAACGCGGCGCAGCCGGCAATCGCGGTCGCGAGTAACGCGGCCGCCGGTGCGAGCCTCGGCCGTTCCCGCGCGCAGGTCAGACGTGCCGGCGCGGCGACGGCAGGCCGCGGCTGCGCGTCGAGTGAGGCGTGGGACGGTTCGGTCGTCATGGCCAACGGATTGTGCCCTGCGCCAATGTCAAGTTGCCTTGGCCGGATGCAAGGCTTTGTAAGTGGGCACGGGCCCGGGATCCGTTAGCGATCCGTTAGCCGGCAGGTCCGGCGATTCGCGTCACGGCGCCCCGGCGTGCATCCCCGGGGCGTCGGGAACCTCCCACCCACTCGAATCCGAGGATGAAGACCATGAAGACGACCGCTCTCTGCGCCGCCGTGGCGCTCGCCGCGCTGCTGACGCTGTGTCCCGCCGCCGCCGCGCCCGACCTGCCCGGCGCGCAAACCGACGCCGTCGCGGCGCGCCGCGTCGAGGCGCTCGAAGAGGCGCCGGCTCGGCCATGCGCGGTTCGGCTGCGGCGCGGTCAGCTTGGCCAGGCTGGGCGGCGGCTGTCCTGCCTGAATCTGCATGATCCATACAGGATAAGAACTTCGTTCGCGGGCGGAAATGCGGGCGCGCGCGGCCTACGGCGGCGGAAACCGCACCCTCGCCCGCAGGCCCCGGCCCTGCGCGCCGTCGTGCAGCGACAGCTCGGCGCCGTGCAGCGTCGCGATCTCCTTCACGATCGCCAGTCCCAGCCCCGAGCCCGGGCCCGGCGAGTCGTCGAGCCGGTAGAAGCGCTCGAGCACGCGCTCGCGTTCGGCAGGCGGGATGCCGGGCCCGTCGTCCTCGACCTCGAACACCGGATGGCCCGCCTCGACGAAGGTGCGCACCGTGACGCGGGCGCCGCGGCCGCTGTAGCGCAGCGCGTTGTCGATCAGGTTGGCCGCCAGCTCGCGCAGCAAGGTCGCGTTGCCGCGCACCGACGCGGGCTCGAGCTCGTAACCCAGGTCCACGTCGGCGGCCAGTGCGGTGTGGACGTTCGCGTCGACCAGTTCGCCGACTTCGGCCGCGAGGTCGAGCGACGTCGTCTCGCCGGCCTGAGCACCGGGCTCGGCGCGCGCGAGCGCGAGCAGCTGGTTGGCCATCCGCGCGATCCGGTCGGTCGCCTCGCGCGCATGGCCGACCAGGTCGGCGGCGGCCGGCGGCATCGGGTGCTCGAGCGCGAGCTCGAGCTGCATCTTCAGTCCCGCGAGCGGGGTGCGCAGCTGGTGCGCGGCATTGGCGACGAAGCGGTTCTGCGCGGCGACGGCGATGTCGAGCCGCCCGAACAGCGAGTTGATCTCGTCGACGATCGGGCGCAACTCGCTCGGCGCGTCGACCGCCGCGAGCGGCCGCAGGTCGACGTGCGAGCGCGCCATCAGCTCGCCGCGCAGGTCGGCCAGCGGCCGCAAGCCCCGGCGCACGCCGAAGACGACGGCCACGCCGACCGCGCCGATCAGCAGCAGGTTCGTCAGCACCAGGCTGCGCACCAGCGCGCGTGTCATCGCCTCGCGCTTGTGGCGCGTCTCGCCGACGACGAATACCAGCTCGCCCGCCGCGGTCGGCAGCCGGACGATCGCGAGCCGGACCGGCTGGCCGCGATAGCGGGCGTCGACGTAGGCCGGCGACTCGCCCGACTCGAAGTCGTCGGGCCGAAGCGCGCGATCGCCGGCGATGAACGTGCCGTCGAGCTTGCGCACCGAGAACCACATCCGGTCGAAGCCGTCGGTGCGCAGCGCGTCCTCGACCGCCGGCGGCAAGTCCAGGTGCGGCCGCTCGCGGTCGCCGGCGACGTACGGGCTGATCGCCAGCGCGGTGCTGAGCAGCGCCTGGTCATAGGCGAGCGTCGCCGGCCGCGACGCGGTGACGTAGTCGTAGGCGCTGAACGCGGCGAGGATGACCGCGGTGGGCAGCGCGGCCCACAGGAAGATTCGCTGCCGAAGGCTCGTGATCAATGCGCCTCGCCGGGCACGGCCTGCAGCATGTAGCCGAATCCGCGTACGGTCCGGATGCGGATGCCGTGCGGCTCGAGCTTGGCGCGCAGCCGCGACACGTAGACCTCGACCGCGTTGTCGCTCATGTCCTCGTCCCAGCGGCACATCGCGGCCACGATCTGGCGCTTGTTCACGACGCGCTCGACGTTGCGAAGCAGGTACTCGAGCATCAGCCACTCGCGCGGCGGCAGGTCGAGCGCGGCGCCGTCGACGAAGCAGCGGCGCGCCGCGCAGTCCATCACGAGCCGGCCGTGCGAGATCGTGTCGTGGCGCTGCGCGCGGCTGCGGCGCACCAGCGCGTGCGCGCGCGCGAGCAGTTCGTCCTTGTCGAACGGCTTCTGCACGTAGTCGTCGGCGCCCACGTTCAGTCCGTGCACGCGGTCGTGCACCGCGTCGCGCGCGGTGAGCATCAGGATCGGCACCGTCGAGCCGCGCTGGCGCGCGCGCCGCGCGACCTCGAAGCCGTCGATGCCGGGCAGCCCGACGTCGAGCACGACGAGGTCGAACGGGTCGCGTTCGAGCAGGATGTCGGCACTGCGCCCGTTGTCGACCGTGTCGGCAACGAAGCCGTGGCCGTTGAAGGTGCGCGTCAGGCCGTCGGCCAGCAGGGGATCGTCCTCGACGATCAGGACTCTCATCTCGCTACGGTTCCAGTGCGGGG